>DATGQT010000131.1:0-6440 GCA_035304085.1 Rubricoccaceae bacterium | reverse complement strand
AGACCTCCCGATGGAGCCCGTCAACGTCGTCGTCGAGGACCCGGTGAACGAGGACCTCCTGTACGTCGGCACCGACCACGGCGTCTACGTCTCGCTCGACGGCGGCGCCTCGTTCATGGCGCTGATGGGGCAGACGAGCGCCGAGGGGCGCCTGCCCGAGGCGCCCGTGCACGATCTCAAGGTGCACCCGCGCGACGCCGACCTCATCGTGGGCACGCACGGGCGCTCGATCTGGATCGCCGACGTGGCGCACCTCCAGGCCCTCACGCCGGAGCTGCGCGCCGAGCCGCTCCACGTGTTCGACCCCGCTGCGGTCACGCACTCGGAGAGCTGGGGCTCGCGCGGGTGGACGTGGAGCGAGCCGGACGAGCCGGAGGTGCAGGTCGGGTTCTGGGCGAGGGAGGGCGGCGAGGCCACCGTCCGCGTCCGCGCCGAGGACGGCCGGGTGCTCCAGACCCTCACCGACGCCGCCGAGCCCGGCCTCAACTACGTCGCCTACGCCCTCACGAGCGAGGGGCCGCTGAACGACGAGCACGAGGCGGGCGAGCACACCGAGCGCTACTACCTCCTCCCCGGCACCTACACCGTCGAGGTCACCCTCGGTGGTCAGACGCGGGAGACGACGCTCACCGTTGAAGAGCCGCCGGAGCGCCCGAGCCGGGGGCGGAAGAAGACGCCGTGAGTGAATACGTGGGACGTGATCACGTGAATTCTCCCCCTCACGTAATCACGTCTCACGTAATCACCTTTCCACCGGCACCCACTCCACGTCGCCGGTGCCCGTCTGGTGGTTGACCCAGCGGGCCAGCGTGAACAGCAGGTCCGAGAGCCGGTTGAGGTAGTGGAGCGGCTCGGGCTTCAGCGCCTCGGCCTCGGCCATCTCGACGACGTGGCGCTCGGCGCGGCGGCAGGTGGTACGTGCGAGGTGGAGTGCGGCGGCGGCCGGGTGCCCGCCCGGCAGGATGAAGTGCTTGAGCGGCGGGAGGTCCACGGTGAACGCGTCGATGTCCCGCTCCAGCGCCTCGACGTGGTGGGCCTCCACGCGGGGCACCGGGTACTTCGTCTCGCCCGGCGCCGCGAGGTCGCCGCCGAGGACGAACAGCTCCTCCTGCACCCGCCCCAGCACGGCGTCGGCCCGTTCCAGCTCACGCCCCCCCGCCAGCGCCGCGCGCGCCATCCCGACGGCCGCGTTCGTCTCGTCCACCGTCCCGTAGGCCGCGATCCTCGGGTGGCTCTTGGCGACGCGCCCGCCGCCGAAGAGGCCGGTGGTGCCGTCGTCGCCGGTGCGGGTGTAGACTTTCATGGGCGATGGGTGATTAGCGATTGGCGATGGGTGGGGGTGGCTCCAATCGCCAATCGCCCTTCGCCAATCGCTCAGACGGGCGCAAGATACCGGATGGTGAGGCCCTCGGGGGCCGCCTCGACCTCGGCCTCCATGCGGAAGACGCGGCGGAGGAGGGCGGGGGTGAGGACCTCGGCGGGCGGGCCGTAGGCGGCGAGGCGCCCCTCGTGCAGGACGAGGAGGCGGTCGGCGTAGCGGGCGGCGAAGGCGAGGTCGTGGAAGGCCGCCACGACGGTGCGCCCTTCGAGCGCCGCCACGCGGCCCATGAGGTCGTACTGGTGGTGGACGTCGAGGTGGGCCGTGGGCTCGTCGAGGAGGAGGACGGGGGCGTCCTGGGCGAGGGCCTGCGCGAGCAGGACGCGCTGCTGCTCGCCGCCGGAGAGCGTGGCGACGGATCGGCCGGCGAGCGCGCCGAGGTCGGTCCCGGCGAGGGCCGCCGCCACGGCCGCCTCGTCCCGGGCCGTCGGCCCGGCGAGCCACGAGCGGTGCGGCGCCCGCCCCAGCATCACCAGCTCCTCCACGGTGAAGTCGAAGTCGAGCACGGGCTGCTGGCGGACGACGGCGACGGCGCGGGCGCGCTCGCGGTCCGGCCACCGAGCGAGGGGGCGGCCGAGGAGGTCGAGGTGGCCGGTGTGGGGGAGGAGGCCGGCGAGGGTGCGGACGAGCGTCGTCTTGCCGGCGCCGTTGGGGCCGAGGAGCCCCACCCACGCCCCCTGCGGCACCTCGAACGTGAGGCCGTGGAGGATGGGCCGCCCGCCGAGGGCCACGCTCAGGCCCTCCGCAGCGTAGGCGGGGGTGTCGGGCGGGGGAGGCGAGGGAACCGTCACGGGCGCAGGCGGCGTTGGGGGCGGACGCTCGTCCACCGCCGCCGATGATACGCACGGCCCTCGCCGCCTCCTGCCTCCTCCTCGTACCCCTCGCCCTCGGAGGCTGCGACGCGTTGGAGGCGCAGGACGCCTTCGAGCAGGACGCCTCGAAGCCCCCCTCCGGCATCGCCCGCACCGACGCCCAGGGCAACCTCATCTCCGACGACCCCGACGACTGGCGGACGGCCCCGCTCTACGCCACGAGCTTCTTCCGCGTCGCGACGCGCCCGTACCCCAACCCCGTCTCCTTCTCCGGCGGGCAGCCCGTCAACATCCTCGTAACGACCGGCGACGCCATCCCCGGCGGGCTGCGCATCGTGGCGTACAAGGGCGGTCTGCGGCGCGTGATCCCGGGCGCGCAGTGCGACGTGCCCGGACCCGTCGCCTGCTCGTTCAGCTTCTTCCCGAGCGAGATCGCCGGCGCGCAGCCCGGCGACCTCTGGCGCCTCGTCCTCTTCGACGGCCAGAGCAACGTCGTGACCTACGGCGACCTCCAGATCGAGAGCTGACGCGGTGAGGGCGACCGGCCGGTTGCCCCTGCGGGTGGTCGGCTCGTAGGGACGGGGCACGCGCTGTCCGGCTCCGGCTTCACCTCGGATGAGGACACGGCACGCCGTGTCCCTACGACTTCGACTGCGGAATGGTGGGCGGAAAATCCGCAATCCGCATTCCCCCATCCGCAATCCCGATCAGTTGCCGCCGACGCGGTCCTGGAGCTGCTCGAAGTAACGCTTGATGAGGTCCTGGTAGTCCGGCGCGTAGCCGCTCTCCAGGGCGCGGATGAGGTCGCGGCGGAGGCGGTCGGCGGGGCCGTCGGGGGTGTCGAGGCGGTCGGGGCGGTCCGGGTCGGGGCGGTCGCGGCCGGTCTCGCCCTCGCGGCGCTCCTCGCGCCCGCGCTGGTTGACGGAGCGCTCGGCTTCGAGGAGGCGCTGGAGGATGTTCTGCTGGCGCTGGAGGGTCTCCTGCGAGAGGCGCCCGCCGCGGAGCTCGCGCTCGACGGCGCGCATCCCCTCGGTGGCGCGCTGGAGCGCGCTGCGCGTCTGGGCGTCGAGGTTCTGGCCGCCGCGCTCCATCAGCTCCTGGAGCTGGCGGCGGATGGCCTCCTGCTGGGCGGCGGCCTGGCGTGCGCGCGCCTGCTGCCCCTGCGTGAGCCGCTCCCCGGCCATGTCGTTGAGCATCTGCTGGATCTGGCCGTTGAGCTGCTGCTGCTGCTGGCCCATCTGCTGCAGCTGCTGCATCATCTGCTCCGAGGGCATGCCGGGGCTGCCCTGGCCGCCGGGGTTGCTGAGCTGGTTGAGGAGCTCGGACAGCAGGAGGGCGAGCTCGTTGAGGTGCGTCATCGCCGTCTTCTGGTGGCCCGAGGCGGGGCCGGACTGGAGGTCGGCGAGGCGTCCGGTGGCGTGGCCCATCTCGCGGATGGCGTCCTGCGTCACCTCCTGGAGCGTGTAGCTCATCTGGGGGATCTTCCGCGCGAGCGAGCGGACGGAGTCGGCCACGGTCGCGAGGCCCTCGGCCAGCTCGACCTGCTCCTGGGCGATGGGGCGGAGGGCGGGGCTCTGGCTCGGGAGCGCGGCCGTCTCGTTGCCGAGGCGCTCCTGCTCCTCGGACAGCGTGAGGACGTCGTCGAGGACGCGGCGGAGGCCCTGGACGTTCTGCCGCTGCCGCCCCTGCATCATGTTGCCGGCCATGGACGACATCTGCTGGGAGAGCTGGCGGAGCTGCTGCGACATCTGCTGCTGGCCCTGCTGCGCCGGACTGAGCTGGTTCTGGCGGAGCTGCTGGGCGTTCTGCTGCATCTGCTGCGGGAGGTCCTGCTGCTGCAGCTGCTGCATCGCGTCCCGCATCTGCTCCGAGGGCGCGCCGCGCTGGTCCTCCATGCGCTCCTGGAGCTGCTGCATCTGCTGCTGGAGCTCCTGCATCTCCCGGCGCGCCTGCTCCTGCTCCTGCGCGAGCCGCTCGCGCTCGGCCGCCGGGTCGGCGTTCTGCTGCTGCTGTTCCCCGTCCTGCTGCTCGCCCTCCTGTGAGCCCTCCTGCTGCTCTTCGAGGTCCTGGGTAGCCTCGCGGAGCGCCTCCTCGCGCTCGGCGAGGTCCTCGGCGCGGCGGGCCACCTCGTCGAGCTCCTGGGCCGTCTTGAGCTGCTCGAAGAGCTCCAGCGCGCGCTCGAGCCGCTCGCGGAACTGCTCCTCGTCGAACTCCGCCTGCTCCAGCGACTCCATCATCTGCTGGAGGTCCATCTGCTCCATGGCCTCGCGGAGGCGTTCGAGCGCCTCGCGCAGCTCGGGGGAGTCGAGCTCCTCCATCACCTGCTGCATGGCCTCGTAGAGCCGCAGGGTCTCCTCGGTCACGAGGTCGCCCTCGCGCATCTGGTCGAGGAGCTGCTGCATCTGCTCCGTCAGCTGCTGGGTCTGCTGCTGGATGGACTCGTGCTGGCGCTGGAGCTGGTCGAGCTGGCGCTGGTCCTCCCAGTCGGGGCGGGGGTCGCGGCGGAGCTCGTCGCGGAGCTCGCGGAAGCGCTCGCGCAGCTGCTCGGCCTCGTCCTCGACGTCTTCGAGGCGCTCCCGCGTCTGGTCCTGCGTCTCTCCGAGCCGGTCGAACCGCTCGTCCACCGAGGGGAAGCGGAGGGAGAAGACGGGCGTGCGCGCCGCCTTGTATCCGCCGACGGCGTCGTTGTCGCGCACCTCGCCGAAGAACTCGACGACGTCGCCGGGCTGGAGGGGGCGGCCGGGCTCGGGGAGCCAGCGGGCGAGGACCTCCTGGTCGAGCGCGCGCGGCGAGGCGAGGGGGATCGTGACCGGCTGGAACTCGGCGTCGGGCGGGCCGTCGCGGCGCTCGGCGAGGCGCCAGTAGAGGACGACGCGGGAGAACCCGAAGTCGTCGGTGATACGGAAGGCGGCCTCGCGGGGGCCGGCCGCGAGGGCCTCGTCGGCCCCGGCGGTGAGGGTGATCTGCGGCGGCGCGTCGCGGAGGACGTCGAGGCGGTAGACGACGGGGTTCTCGTTGCGCCGCCCGTTGGTGCCGAGGAGGCGGATGGCGTAGGCGCCCTCGCCGCGCAGCCCGAACGTGGCGACGGCGCGGCCGCCCTCGACGCGGAGGGGGACCTCCTGCGGCGTGCCGCCGGCCCAGTCCACCGCCAGCACGGCGCGTTCGAGGGGCGTCCCGCCCACGTCCACGGCCACCTGCACGGCCGTCCCCGGCAGCGCCAGCACGTCGCCGACGCCGGGGGCGAGGCGGCGGGCCGGGAGGCCGGTGTAGCGCGGCGGCGCCAGCGTCACCTGCAGCCCCCGCACGACGGGCCGCTCGACGACCGTCGCCGTGAACCACGCCGAGGCCACGCCCTCCTCCGAGACGACGCGGTAGCGGAGGTCGGCGCGGACGTTGGGGACGGTGTGGCGGAAGCGCCCGTTCTCCAGCGGGAGGCGGACGCGGTCGAGCGCCTCCTCGTCGGCGCGGCCGACCTCGAGGACGGCGTCGGACGGGAAGGCGGTGCCTACGGGGGTGGCCTCGACCTGGAGCGCCTCGCCGCGCGCCAGCTCCACGTCGCCCGGCGCCACCTCGAAGCGGTACGGCGCGGGCTTGGCGAACGCGGTGGTCGGCTCGAACAGCCGGTCCACGGCGCCGACGAACGTGGTGGGGGCGGCGAGGAAGAAGGCGGCGAGGCCGAGGAGGGGGGCCGCGGCCCACGGCACGGCGCGCTTCGCCGGGCGGAGGTCCTCGACGCGCTCGAAGGGCACCGGCGCCACGCTCGCCCCCAGCGCCTGCACGGCGCGCTCGACGAAGGGGGAGGGGGCGGCCGAGGCGCGGCCGTCGGCGAGGTCTAGGAGGGCCGTGAGGCGGTCGGCCACCTCGGGGTGGCGCGCCCCGGCCGTGCGCGCCGCCGCGCGCTCGTCGAGCCCCGGCACGAGGCCGGCGAGGCGCAGGACGGGGAGGGCGACGAAGTAGCCGAGGAGGCCGAGGGCGGCGAGGACGAAGGCCCAGAACCACAGCGAGCGCAGCCCCACGCCCAGCCACAGCACCGCCTCGACGGCCGCGCCCGCCAGCAGCAGCGCGGCGAGGACGGCGAGGGTGACGAGCGCGCCGAAGGCGACCTCGGCGGCGGTCTGCCGCCGCATCGCCTGGTGGAGGCGGCGGCGGAGCTGCTGCAGGAGGGTGTAGGTGGCCTCGCTCACGACGCGACGGGGAGGGGGACGGGCGGTAAGGTAGGGCGGTCTACGCCCGAACGGCGCCGGGTTCCG
>DATGQT010000130.1:0-20381 GCA_035304085.1 Rubricoccaceae bacterium | reverse complement strand
CTCCATGTTGTCCGGGTTCGTGACGAAGTAGGGCGAGAGGTAGCCGCGGTCGAACTGCATGCCCTCGACGACGTCGAGCGTGGTCTCGGTGCCCTTCGCCTCCTCGACCGTGATCACGCCGTCCTTCCCGACGCGCTCCATCGCGTCGGCGATGAGGTCGCCGATCTCCTGGTCGTTGTTGGCCGAGATGGCGCCGACCTGGGCGATCTCGTTCTTGCCCTCGATGTCGCGGGACTGCTCCTTGAGCGCCTCGACGACGGCCTCGACGGCGCGGTCGATCCCGCGCTTGATGTCCATCGGGTTGGCGCCGGAGGTGACGCTCCGGAGGCCCTGGTTCATGATCGCCTGCGCGAGGACGGTCGCCGTCGTGGTCCCGTCGCCGGCGACGTCGGACGTCTTGGAGGCGACCTCCTTGACCATCTGCGCGCCGACGTTGGCGATCTTGTCCTCGAGCTCGATCTCCTTGGCGACGGTGACGCCGTCCTTGGTGACGGTCGGGGCGCCGAACTTCTTCTCGATGATGACGTTGCGGCCCTTCGGGCCGAGCGTCACCTTCACGGCGTTGGCGAGCGCGTCGACGCCCTGCTTGAGCTGGTCGCGCGCGTCGGAGTTGAAGATGATCTGCTTTGCCATGGGGGTTGGGGAGGGTTTGGATTCCAGAGGGGGGAGAGGAGTATGAGGTTTGGGGTTTGAAGTTTGAAGTTTCCAACTCCAAACTCAAAACATCAAACTTCAAACTCACTCATTCACGACGCCGAGGATGTCGGACTCGCGCATGATGAGCACGTCGTCGTCGCCGAGGCGGATCTCGGTGCCGGCGTACTTCCCGTAGAGGACGGTGTCGCCCTCCTTGACGGACATCTCGACGTGGGTCCCG
The DNA here is from genome assembly GCA_035304085.1 of Rubricoccaceae bacterium. GTDB lineage: Bacteria > Bacteroidota > Rhodothermia > Rhodothermales > Rubricoccaceae > DATGQT01. The sequence goes on along the minus strand of DATGQT010000130.1, from coordinate 19,504 downwards.
TTCTCGACCTTGCCCGGGCCGACGGCGACGACGGTGCCGCGCTGCGGCTTCTCCTTGGCGGTGTCCGGGATGTAGAGGCCGCCGGCCGTCTTCTCCTCGGCCTCCTGGGGCCGGACGACGACGCGGTCGGCAAGCGGCTTGATCGTGACTGCCATGGGGGTCCTCGAAAGGGTCTGGTGGATGGAGTGGGAGGTGATGATGCAAGTCTAGCACTCTCCGACCGAGAGTGCCAGCCTTTCACCGCCCCCACCTTAGGAGGATTCCAGAGGCCCCCGTTAAAACTCCGTAAAGGGTCCGCCCGTAGATTCCCGCGATGCGCGCGCTCGCCCCCTTCCGCCTCACCCCCTGGGCCGTCGTCACGACGGGCTGCGCCGTCGTGCTCGCGCTGGCGGTGCTGCCGCCGTTCGTGGCGCCGCCCGTACGCGCGGCGCTCGCGCACGGGTTCCACCTCGTGTGCCACCAGCTCCCGGACCGCTCGTTCGCGGTGGGGGGCGTCCCGCTCGCGCTGTGCCACCGCTGCACCGGCGTCGTCGCGGGGCTCCTCGGCGGGGCGCTCCTCGTGCCGCTGGTCGGGCGCCTGCGCAGCGCGCTCGTCCGCTACGAGCGCCCGCTGCTCGTCGCCGCCCTCGCCCTCGCTGCGGCCGACTGGCTCCTGGGGGCCGGCGTCGTGTGGACGAACACCCCCGCGTCGCGCTTCCTCACCGGGGCTCTCGTCGGCCTCGTCGCGGGCTACCTCCTCACGCGGTCGGCGGCGGCACCCGAGGCGGCGTCCGCGCAGCCGGCCCGGGTGGCCGCCTCGTAGCACGTCTTCCCTCCACCCTCATCCCGTACGCCCATGCCCAGCAAGCTCACCTCGATCCTCATCGGCGCACTCATCTACGCCGTCGTCGGCGCCATCGGCGCCATCATCAGCGCCGCCAGCGGGGGGATGCAGTTCGTCGGCGGCGCGCTCGGCTGCATCGCCCTCATCGCCGGCACCGCGGGCGCCGTCTGGCACTACACCTCGACGTACCGACTCACGATCCCCGCGGGGCAGGGCGCCGCGCTCGGCGCCGGGGCCGGTGCCGTCGGGGCGCTCATCAGCTGGGTCCTCACGTGGATCCTGACCTCGGCGGGGATCATGGCCGACCCCGTGGAGCAGGCGCGCCGGCAGATGGAGGGGCAGGGGCTGACCGAGGAGCAGATGGAGATGGCCCTGCGGTGGACGGAGACGTTCACCGGCCCGCTCGGCATCGTCGTCGGTCTCGCCATCGGCGCCATTCTCGGGGCCATCATCGGCGCCATCGCGGCGCTGATCTTCAAGAAGGGCGAGGCGGGGCCCGACCTCGAGGCCTACTGAGCGCGCGCTGGAGACGGGCGGGAGCGGCCGGCGCGGTCGCTCCCCCTCGTCACCGGCGGGGGCGCCGGGAGCGCGGGGCGTCGAGGATCTCGCGGAGGGCGAAGGCCTCGCGGGCAGAGCCGGGCGTGCGGAGGCGCTCGGCGAGCGGGTGGCGCCGCTTCGGCGCTGGGGTCTCGGGGGTCCGAGGGATGCCGTGGGGGTCGTAGCTGAGGTGGCCGGGCGCGTGCTCGGTCACGTCCTCCCCGCGCGGACGTCGCTCGAAGTTCTCGTCCGAGAACGGGTTCTCCGGCCCGAACCCGTGCTCCTCGTGCTCGAACCCGCCCACGAGGCGGAAATCCGATCCGATCGGCGGGGGAGACGGGCGGCTGGGCTGCGGGGGTGAGGCCGTCGGCTTCTGGGCGGCCTTGGCCTCCTCGGCGGCCTTCTGGATCTGCCGGATCAGCTCCTCGAACGACGTGGGCGCCGCCTGCGCCTCGGGCTCCGTCCGCGGCGCGCTCGGGGCAGCCGCGCGGCCCTGCCGCTGCCGGTTCTTCCCGAGCCGGCTCAGGAAGTAGATGAAGAGGAGGACGAACGGGAGGAGGTTCTCTATCCAGTCCATGCGCCTGGGCCGTGCGGTCGAGTGGGCGTGCCGAAGTTACATTGAACGGCGGCGCCGGCACCGCAACCGCTCACGTTCGGGCTCGTAGCGCGCCCCCCGACTCACCACCCGCACCGATTCCCATGGCTCTCTCGATCTCCGAACGCTACAACGCCGTCGTCGCCACGCCGAAGGGCGAGTTCTTCGGCAGCCTCCAGGGCCCCGCCTTCCGTGAGGAGATGGCCGCGCTCCGCGCCGACGGCAAGAAGAACGTCGTCCTCGACCTCGGCGAGACCACGCTCATGGACTCCTCGGGCGTCGGTGTGCTCATCGCAGAGGCGGAGGCGTTCCGCGCCGAGGGGGGCGACGTCCGGCTCGCGCGCGTCGAGGCCCGCGTCCGCAACCTCTTCCTGATGACGCGGCTGCTCGGCGAGGTGTTCACGCTCTACCCGACGGTGGACGAGGCCGTCCAGAGCTTCTCCTCCTCGCCCGCCTCGGCGTGAGGAGACCACGGACCACAGACGATGGACCACGGCCTAGAGTCCCCGCCGTCCGTGGTCTGTGGTCCGTCGTCCTCAGAACAGCGTGGGCCGCCGCTGCCGGTCGAGGAGCGCCTCGATGAGGCGGCGGTTGGCGCGCGGGAACGCGAGCTCCTCTAACTCCTCGAGGGGCACCCAGCGGACGGGCTGCCCGGCGTGGTGCGTCGGCTCGGCGACGACGGGCGCGGCCGGGCTGAGCCGGCAACGGAAGGCGTGGAGGGTCACGGTGAAGTGCGAATACGCGTGATCCACCCGCGCCACCTCGTCGAGCACCTCGACCTCGACGCCCAGCTCTTCCTTCAGCTCGCGGCGGCACGTCTCAGCCAGAGGCTCGTCGCCCTCGCGCTTGCCGCCGGGGAACTCCCACAGCCCGCCCAGCATCGCGTCCTCGGGCCGTTTCTGGACGAGCACGCGGCCCGCGCCGTCTTCCACGATCCCGACGGCGACCGTGACGTGGGGAACGGGCTTCTTCTTCGAGACGACGGGGTAGCGCTCCTGCTCCCCGGCGGCGTACGCGGCGCAGACGGGGCGGAGGGGGCAGCGCGCACACGCGGGGCTCCGCGGCGTGCAGACGGTGGCACCCAGCTCCATCACGGCCTCGTTGAACGCGCCGGGGCGCGTCCGGTCGAGGAGCCGGTCGGCGACGGCCTGGAGAGCGCGGCGCGTGGCGGCGCTCCGCGCGTCGGCCTCGACGGCGAAGACGCGGGCGAGGACGCGGACCACGTTGCCGTCGAGGACGGCGAGGGGGCGGCCGTAGGCGAGGGAAAGCACCGCCGCCGCGGTGTAATCGCCGACGCCGGGGAGGGCGCGGATGGCCGCCTCGGTGTCCGGGATCCGCCCGCCGTGGCGCTCGACGACCGCCTGCGCCGCGCGGTGGAGGTTCCGCGCGCGCGAGTAGTAGCCGAGCCCCTCCCACGCCTTCAGGACGGCGTCGAGGGGCGCCGCCGCGAGGGCCTCGACGGTGGGGAAGGCGGCGAGGAAGCGGGCGAAGTAGGGGAGCGCCTGGTCCACCCGCGTCTGCTGGAGCATGACCTCGGCGAGCCAGACGCGGTACGGGTCGCGGCGCCCCCGCGCGTCCTCCTCGCGCCACGGCAACGGGCGGCGCACGGCCTCGAACCAGTCGACCAGCGCCCCTCGGAAGTGCGCGACGTGGCGCGGCGTGACGAGGTCGGCGGTCGGAAGGTCTGAAGGTCGGAGGTCGGAGGGGGCGTCCGGTTCCTGACCTGTGACCTTCGACATGCGACTACGGGCTCTGCGACTACGGGCTCACCCGCCGACGACCTCGACGGCGAGGACGAGGGTGTCCCGGCCCGCGCCGCGCACGGTGCGCTCGAAGACCACGAGGCGGAGGCCGCGCTCCGACGGGAGCGTCTGCCAGAAGAACGAGCGGTCCACGAGCCACGACAGCGCCGGGGCGCTGAGGACGCGGTACGTCGCCTCGCCGCCGGCGTGGCGCTCGGGGAGGGGGACGATGAGGGCCTCGCCCGCCCGCACCGCCGTGCGTATCGTGTCGGCCGCGACGGCGCGCGGGGCCGCCGGAACGGCGCGCGCTGCGGGTGGTGGGACACCGGCCCGCGCCGCCGGCGCGGACACCCACGCGGCGAGCAAAGCGACGATGACGAGCAGGAAACGCATCGGGGGGGACGAATGAGGGGCCGGAAGATACGGCTCGCGCCGGTGGTCCGTGGTCCGTGGTCCGTGGTCCGTGGGGGCCGCAGCCGGCACCGTTGTCCGTCCTCCGGCCGCTGCCTTCTGACCTCTGCCCTCTGTCTCCTGACCGCAGCCCTCCTCCCCGCCTCGGCGCAGCCGGTGCCCTGGCGCCTCGTGGCCGGCGGTGAGGCCGTCGAGTGGGCGCCGCCCCGGCCGGTGCCGGCCGACAGCGCCGAGGCCGCCGCGGCCCTCGCCCTCGCCCACCTCCAGGCCGAGGGCTACCTCCTCGCCCGCGTGGATTCCGCCGCCGTCGCCGGGGGCACGCCGACGCTCTACGCCACGCGCGGCGCCCGCCCCGTCGTCGCCGAGGTCCGGCTCGCGGGGGCGCGCGTGCTCGACGCCGAGGGCTTCCTCGCGACGGCCGAGACGCGCGCCGGCCGCCCCTTCGACCCCGACGCGCTCGCCCGCGACCTCGACGCGCTCCTGACGCGCTACGAGCGCCTCGGCTACCCGCTCGCCCGGGCGCAGCCTGCCCTCCACCTCGACGCCGGCGCCGACCCGCCCGTCGTGGCCGTCCATGTTGCGGTCGAGGAGGGGACGACGCTGCGGCTGCTCGGGGTGGAGCTGGCGGGGGCGCGGCGGACGAGCGGCCGGTTCGCCGCGCGCGTGGCCGGGCTGACGCCGGGCCGCCCGCTCGTCCCGTACGACCCCGCCGCCATCCGTGCGGAGCTGGAGGCGACGGGGCTGTTCACGGCCGTCGGGGAGCCGGCCCTCGTCCTCGCCGACAGCGGGGCTGTCGTCCGCGTGCCCGTCGAGGAGGGGCCGCCGGGCGTGTTCGACCTCGTCCTCGGCTACCTCCCGGCGGCGGAGGGGCGCGAGGCCTCGTTCGTGGGGAACGGGCGGATCGAGCTGCGCAACCTCTTCGGCGGGGGACGGCTCCTGCTGCTCCGGCTCGTCCGCAACCCCGGCCTCGCCTCCGAGGTCGAGGTCCGCGCCGCCGACCCGTTCGTGCTCGGCCTGCCCCTCCGGCTGGAGGGCCGGTTCGACGGGTACACGCAGGACTCGACGTTCGCGCGCACGCGCTTCCGCGGCGAGGTCGGCTACCGCCTCGCGCCGGGGCTGGAGCTGCTGGCGAGCGCGAGCCGAGAGGGCGTCGAGCCCGGGTTCTTCGGCGCCCAGGTCGTCGAGGGGCGGCCGCGCGTGGCGGCGTCGCGCGCCGTCTTCGGCGGCGTCGGCCTCCGCTACCGCCGGCTCGACACGCCGTTCAACCCGCGGCGGGGTCTCTGGGTCGAGGCGACGGTAGAGCACGGCGTGAAGCGGCGGAGCCTGCCCGCGGACACGGCGGGCTTCGCGGAGCCGGTGACGGTGCGGCAGGAGCGGCTCGTCGCGGCGGGGCGGCTGTTCGTGCCGCTGTTCGCGCGGCAGGGCCTCGTGGTGGGCGGCGAGGCGGCCGTCCTCCTCGGCGGCCGGGCCGCCGGCGACGACGCGCAGGCCGTCTACGACGAGGGCGACCTCTTCCGCCTCGGCGGCGCCGCGTCGTTGCGGGGCTACGACGAGGCGGCCTTCGTCGGGCGCGTGGCGGCCCGCGCGCTGGCCGAGTACCGGTACGGACTCGACCGGCTCTCGTTCGCGTTCGCCTTCTTCGACCTCGGATACGTGGACCGCCCGGCGCTGCCGGAGCGCCCGCCGGAGCGGGCGTGGCTGCCGGGCTACGGCGCCGGCGTCCAGTACGCCACCCCCCTCGGCCTCGTCACCGTCACCTACGCCCTCAACCCCGACCTCGGGCTGGGGCAGGGGAAGGTCCACGTCGGCCTCAGCGTGGGGCTGTGAAGTTTTGGGTTCGGGGTCTGACGTTTGAAGTTCAAGGGGCACTGCTCCGAACTTCAAACCCTGAACCTCGAACATCGAACTATGAACCTCGTCGAGAAGAGGAAGTCGCGCGCGCTGCTCGTGGAGGGCGTGCTGCTGAAGGTGTACCGCGACACGGTGGAGCTGCCCGACGGCGGGGAGTCCGTGCGCGAGTGGGTGAAGCACCCCGGCGCGGCGGCCGTCGTGCCGCTGTTCGAGGACGGCTCGACGCTGCTCGTCCGGCAGTACCGCTACCCCCCGCAGCGGGAGTTCCTCGAGGTGCCGGCCGGCAAGCTCGACGTCGAGGGCGAGGCGCCCGAGGCCGTCGCGCGGCGCGAGCTCGAGGAGGAGGTGGGCCACACGGCCGCCCGCCTGACGCGGGTGGGGGAGACGTACCCCTGCATCGGCTACAGCGACGAGGTCATCCACCTCTTCCTGGCCGAGGGCCTCTCGCCGCTGCGGCGCGACGCCGAGCACGACGAGTTCGTGGTGCCGGTGCGGATGCCGCTGGCCGAGGCCGTCGCCCGCGCCCGCCGCGGCGAGATCCTCGACGCGAAGAGCGCCCTGGCCCTGCTGCGGGTGCAGGCGTTCCTGGAGGATCGGGACCCCTGATGCGTGAAGGCTGCTCCGGCACGTCCGGCCACGCGTCACGTTTTCACGTCGCTTTGCCGCACCCCCCGGCCCCGGGCGTTGCCGTCCGCGCCGGGCGGGCCGTAGCTTGACGACTTCGGCGCGGCTCCCGCGCCCCCGACCTCCAGCACCCCCGCGATGTTCACCTTCCTCGTCATCCTCGCCCTCCTCGACGCCATCCTCCTCAGCGTCGTCGTCCTCCTCCAGAGCGGCAAGGGGGGCGGCCTCGCCGGCATCGCCGCCGGCGGGCAGGCCACCCAGATCCTCGGCGCCCGCCAGGCCCCCGACTTCCTAGAGAAGGCGACGTGGGTGCTCGGCACGGCCCTCCTCGTCATCTGCTTCGTCGCCCCCTTCACCCTCGGCGGCGATGCCGAGCGGAGCATCCTCCGGGAGAGCGTGCAGGACGCGCCCGTCGAGGCGCCGGGTGTGCTGCCGACGACGCCGGGGGCGCCGGGGCCGGAGGTGCCGGGCCAGACCCCCGGGGCGCCCCAGGAGGCCCCGCCGACCGCCGACGAGTAAGCGCCGGTTCGCGCTTCCGAGGGCCGCGCGTCGCCTGATGCGCGGCCCTCGCCGTAAAAGGACGCGCCCCCGCCCCGCGGGGCGGGACGAGGGCGCGGTGGGGCGACGCGCGCCGGCCTGTAAGCCGAATTCTGTGCCGCCGCCGCGGCCGTCGCCGTGCCGCGGCGGGGCGACCGCCATCTATCTGGGATCCCGCTTGCGCGGGACCTCGAGCGGCCTACCCGCCTCGCCGTCCCGGAGCGGGACCCCCGCGGGCCGCGAGGCGATCCCGGAGGCAGGGCCTCCGGGGGACGAGCGAGACTGCTTGGCCTTGCACCCCGTGGGGTTTACCTGGCCGCCCCCGTCGCCGGGGACGCCGGTGGGTGCTTACCCCACCATTTCACCCATCACCTGTGATCTCGCAGGTCGCGTACGACGCGCGGGACCCATCGGCTGGTTTGCTTTCTGTTGCACTTGCCGTCGCCCCGCGAGGGAGGGCCCTCGGCGGGACGCCCCCGCTGTTCGCGGGGCACGGTGCCCTGTGGTGTTCGGACTTTCCTCTCCGCGGAGCGGAGCGGCGGTCCGGCCGGCGCGCAGGTTGTCAGAGAGCGGGAGCGACGGGATAACGGGCGACGACCGCGCCGTCGCGCCCGCCGCTCGGTCAAGAATCCATGGTCTCGATGACCTCGCGGAAGAGCTGGTCGTCGACGATGATGCGGCCGTCGTGCTCCGAGACGATGATGCGGTCGCGCTGGCGGACCTCGAGCTGGCGCTGGGGCGGGACGAGGTAGCCGGCGGCGGCGCCGCGCTCGATGGGGACGACGGCGCGGCCGTCGCGGACGCGGGAGCGGAGGCGGTCGTAGGCGCGGAGGTAGCGGGGGTCGAGGGCGGCCTCGGCCTCGGCCCGCTGCCGCTGGTACTCCGCCTGCTCCGCCTCCGTGTCGGCCACGACCTGGTCGAGCTCCTGCCGCTTCTCGCCGAGCACGACGTCGAGCTCCTTCAGGCGCTCCTCGGCGGCGGCGACGGCCTCCTCGTTCGCCGCGTCGCGCGCCTCGAGCTCGGCGATGGTGTCGTGGGACTGCTGGATCCGCTGGCGCTGCGCCTCGATCTCCTTCGTGAGCGCGTCGTACTCCCGGTTGTTGCGGACCTGGAGCTGCTGCTCCTCGTAGCGCCGGATGAGCCCCTCGCTCTCGGCGATGTCGAGCTTCAGCTTCTTCCGCAGGACCTCGCCCTCGTGCGCGTCGCGCTTCGCCTTCTCGATGCGGGTCTCGAGGCCGGCCTTCTCGTCCTCGAGGTCCCGGATCTCATCGGGCAGGTCGCCCTGCATCTTGTTGATCTGGTCGATGTGGCTGTCGATGTACTGGAGCCGGATGAGGGCCCGGAGCTGGTCCTCGATGCTGGTCGTCGTTTCCGTCGCCATCCTGGAACTGGGGGTGCGTGATAGGGCTGTCGCAATTAACAGCGCCCCGCACGCGAATGCTCCGCCGCCCGGCGAATTTGGCGCAAAAGGCTGCGGCGCGACGCGTGACCCGCGCAGGTGGCCTCGGTACCGTGCTGCCGGTCACGCGCCCCGCACGAACGTCCGCATCGGCGAGGTGCGGTGGCGGGTGCGGTGGAAGGCGACGCCGGGGAAGCGGCGGCCGAGCCAGTCCACCAGCAGCGCCTCCGTGAGCGCCTCGGTCTCGTAGTGGCCGGCGTCGACGAGCGCCATGCGCGGGCGGCCCTCGGCGTCGAGCGGCTCGAAGAAGCGGTGGTAGGTGACGTCGGCCGTGACGAAGGCGTCGGCGCCGGCGGCGAGGGCGCGGCCGATGAGGCCGGCGCCGGCGCCGCCGCAGACGGCCACGCGCGCGACGCGCATCGCGGGGTCGCCGCTGTAGCGGAGCGCCGCCGCGCCGAGCCGCTCGGCGACGAGGGGGAGGAGCGCCTCCAGCGTCGTCGGCTCCGGCAGCGCGCCGACGGCGCCGAACCCCGCGCGCGTCGCCGGCTGCTCGACGGGGTACACGTCGTAGGCGACCTCCTCGTAGGGGTGCGCCGCCCGCATCGCGCGCACGACGCGCCCGAGGTCCCACCGCATCACCTCCGCCTCGATCCGCACCTCGTCCACGGCCTCCTCCGGCCCGCCGGCCTCGCCGACGAACGGGCGCGCGCCCGCGCCCGGCCGGAAGTGGCCCGTGCCGCGGAGGGTGAACGCGCACGCCTCGTAGTCGCCGATGCGCCCGGCGCCGGCCTCGGCCATGGCCCGGCGCACGGCGTCGGCGTGGTCGGCGGGGGCGAAGGTGACGAGCTTGACGAGCTTGCCCTCGCTCGGCTCGAGGAAGCGGACCTCCTCCAGCCCCAGCCGCTCGGCGAGGGCGAAGGAGACGCCGCCCGGCGCCGCGTCGAGGTTGGTGTGGACGGCGTAGTAGGCGAGGCCGGCCTCGGCGAGGCGGAGGGCGAGGGCGCCGGCGGGGTCGTCGGCCGTGAGCCTTTTGAGCGGGCGGAAGAGGAGGGGGTGGTGCGTGACGACGAGGTCGGCGCCGAGCGCCCGCGCCTCCTCGACGACGGCCGGCGTGAGGTCGAGGGCGACGAGCACGGCCCGCACCGCGCGCCGGCCGTCGCCCACCTGGAGGCCGACGTTGTCGTAGTCGAGCCGGGAGGCGGGCGGCGCCCACGCTTCGAGCGCGGCGGCGATCTCGGCGACGGTAGGCATGGTTCGAGGGGCGAGTTACGGAGGGCTGGCTACGAAGGGGCAAGCTACCGAAGGCCGCCGTGCTCCCCGTTCGTCCTTCGTCACTCGCCTTTCGTCCTTCGCGCGTGGCCCTCGCGCTCGCGCAGCTCGTCGGCGACGGTGGGGTCGACGGCGGCGCGGCCGGAGCGGCGGATGCCCTCGGCCTCGTCGAGGCGCCCGAGGAGGAGGGCGCCGACGACGAACAGCACGATCACGATGGAGACGCCGGCGCGCTGCGTCCCGAAGGCGTCGGTGAGCACGCCGAGGAGGAAGGGGCCGACGAAGGCGGTGGCCTTGCCCGAGAAGGCGAAGAACCCGTAGAACTCGGCCTCCTTGTCGTCGGGCACGAACCGGCCGAGGAGCGAGCGGCTCGCCGCCTGGTTCGGCCCGATGGCGATCCCGACGAGCACGCCGGAGATCCAGAACACCCCCTTGTCCGACGTCAGCACGGCGATGACGGCCGCGACGGTGAGCAGCGCCAGCGAGACGAAGATGACGAAGCGCCCGCCGAGGCGGTCGTCGAGGAAGCCGAAGGCGAAGGCGCCGAGGCCGGCCGTCACGTTGAGGACGATCCCGAACAGGAGCACCTCCTCGATGGTGAAGCCGAGGGTGCCCTGCGCGTAGATGCCGCCGAAGGCGATGAGCGTCACGAGGCCGTCGTTGTAGAACAGCCGCGCGACGAGGAGCCGGACGATCTGGCGGTAGCGCCTCAACTCCCGCCCCGTCTCGACGAGCTGCCGGACGCTCTCGCGCAGGAGCCGGCGGGCCGGCACGGGCTCCGCGGCGCGCCCCTCCTTCAGGAAGAGGAACGTGGGGACGGCGAAGAGGGCGAACCACCCCGCCACGAGGAGGTTCGTCGCGCGGACGTGCTCGCCGGCGGCGCGGTCGAGCCCGAACGGGGGCACCTCGGGCTGGACGAAGAAGACGAGCGCGGCGGCGAGGCAGAGCAGCCCGCCCGCGTAGCCCAGCGCCCACCCGTAGCCGGAGACCCGCCCGATGACGGCCTGCGGCGCGATGTCGGGGAGGTAGGCGTTGTAGAACACCGCCCCCATCTCGAAGGCGACGTTGGCGACGACGAACCAGGCGAGCGCCTGCATCACCTCGCCCGGCTCCGCGAAGTACAGCGCCGCCGTCCCGACGACGCACAGCGCGGTGGTCGCGAGCAGGAACCGCTTGCGCGCGCCGCCGCGGTCGGCGAGCGCGCCGAGGAGCGGGGAGAGCAGCGCGACGAGGATCGCCGTGAGCGTGACGCCGCGCGACCACAGCACCGTGCCCAGCTCGGGGTCCGGCACGCGCGCGCCCGTCACGTCCGGCACGAGCGCCATGTAGCCGGTGAAGTACGTCCCGTAGATGAACGTGACGACGAGGGTGGTGAAGGCGGAGTTGGCGAAGTCGTACATCGCCCAGCCCCAGACGGCGCGGCGGTCGTACGGGCGGGCGGGAGGGGCGGCGACGGGCTCCATGCAGGTGCGGCGAAAGGCGCCGGAAGCTACTCCCCGAGCGGCGAAAGGCCACCGCCGACTCGTTATCTTCGGCCAGCGCCCTCGTAGCTCAGGGGATAGAGCGACGGTTTCCTAAACCGCAGGTCGCAGGTTCGATTCCTGCCGAGGGCACACTTTGATCTCGGCCGCCCTCCGTTCGTATCGGGATGTGCCCTGAAGCATGGAGAGCGGCCGCGCCCGTCCCGTATTATCGGAGCGGGCGCTGTGCGTTCGGGGGGCGAGGACGGTACCTTTCCGCGCTGGTCTCGATCCCATGCCCCATGCCGCCCCGCCTCATCCCCGGCGCCCTCCTCATCTCGGCCGTTCTCCTCGCGCTGAACGTGGGGTGTTCCTCGGGGGACAACGAGGCGGGAGGGGGTGAGGCTTCCCGCAGCGGAGCCGGGCGCGACTCGCCCGCCTCCGAACCGGCCGACACCTCCTGGACTGGGCTCCTCGAAGACCGTCCGACGTACGAATGGCAGGCGTACTTCTCGGAGCCCCGGCGGCTCCTTCTGGACGACTTCGACTTCGTGGACGCTTACCGCGACGGCGACACGCTTCGCGTCCTCCTCTTCAGGCTCAGCGGGGACATGGTCGCTGAGCTCGCGTGTGATCTGGAATGCGAGCGCGGCCTCCCGGCGCTGGAGCCGTTCGGCGTGTACACCTTCGTGGCCGAGGTGGACGCGGTGCGCCCGACGGTGACGCTGCCGGTGTGGGCCGAGGACGACGGCGGTGACCTCGTGGTGTCGCTGGACTACCCGGACCTCGTGCGGACGCTCTCGGGGCGCCTCCTCTCCGCCCGCGAGATGTGAGGGGTCGTTCCCCCGGCTGGGGCAGCCGTGCTCCCGCCGTGTCGCGGTGTTTCACCATCATGCACCACGTGGGGAAGGGTGCTACGAACGGACTGACCTACCCCCTCGCCGAGGCCGGGGTCGGCCCTCACGTAGCCGCTGGTGCGCCCGCGCTGTGCTTTCAGGCGAGGGTGTGAGCTACGCGCCCGTGCGCCCGGTCTTGCAGGCCACCCGGCCGGCGAGACCCGCATCGAAGGTACCTTCGGCCTCACCGGGTTCGGAGCCGCCATGGGCTTCGTCGACGGGGCCTGTGAATCCTCCCGTTGCCAGCGGCGGCTCGCGCCGGACGACAGAAGCCAGCTGTCCATGAATCCCCGCATGCAGCCCAGAAGGGGGGGTAGCCCCGACTACTTCGCCCCGGTCTTGATCGGGGTCGTGATCCTGGCCGTCCTCCTGGGCTCGATCGCGGTCTCGTACCGGTCCGCGCAGGTCGTCGAGCGCAACCGCGCCGCCACCCGCGACACTCGCTACATGCTGCTGGCGCTGGCGGACCTCTCGAACGCCATCGCGAGCGCGCAGGCCCGGCAGGTGGGCTACGCGGCCACCGGCGAGCGCGGGCTCGCGGACCAGCGCGACGCCGACCTCATGCGCGTCGAGGCGACGGCGACCGAGCTCGAGCTGCTGGCGCGCGGGCACCCGCAGCGCCTGGGCGACGTCACGCGCCTCCTGGCCCGGGTCCGACCTCTCCTGCGGCGGCCGGAGGCGCTGGCCGACGTCGGGAGCGTCCAGGAGATCCAGGACGCCATCGCCGTCATGGCCGCGGGCGAGGAGCAGCGGATCGCGGGCTGGGACGTCTCCACCAGCGACAGCCTCACGCGGTCGCTGGCGGCCGCGGTCGTACCCAGCGTCGTCTCCATTCTCCTGGGGCTGGTCGTGCTGCTGCTCACGTGGCGCTCGCTCCGGCGCGAGCGCGCCTACGCGGCCCAGCTCGCGACGAGCGAGGCGCGGCTGCGCGCGACGGTCGACGGCTCCATCGACAGCATCATCACGATCGACCAGCGTGGCCGCATCGAGTCCGCGAACCCGGCCACCGCCGCGATCTTCGGCTATGAGCCCGACGAGCTCATCGGGAAGAACGTGAGCGTGCTGATGCCGGAGCCGTACCGCTCCGAGCACGACGGCTACATCGAGCACTACCTCCGGACGGGGCACCGGCGGGCCATCGGCCACAACCGAGAGGTCACGGGCCGACGCAAGGACGGCTCGACGCTCGCGCTGGACCTGACGGTCTCCGAGGCCGTGGTCGACGGCCGGCGGATCTTCACCGGCATCGCCCGCGACGCCACCGTACGCAAGGCCGCCGCGCGCGCGGCCGAGCTCGAGCGGAGCAACCGCGAGCTCTCCCAGTTCGCCTACGTCGCCTCCCACGACCTCCGGAGCCCGCTCCGCGGCATCGTCCAGCTCGCCGGCTGGATCTCCGAGGACGCCGGCGCGGCCCTGCCGCCCGAGAGCCAGCGGCACCTGGCCCAGCTCCGGAATCGCGCCAGGCGCATGGACGGACTGCTCGCGGGGCTGCTGGTCTACGCCCGCGTCGGCGCCGTCGAGAGCGAGGTGGAGCGCGTGGACGCGAACGAGGTCGTCCGGGAGACCGCGGACCTGCTGGCGCCGCCGCCGGGGTTCCGCATCGAGGTCGAGGGCACGCTCCCTGTGCTCGTCACGCACCGGGCCCCCCTCGAGCTGGTCCTCCGCAACCTGATCAACAACGCCGTACGCCATCACGACCGGCCCGGCGAGGGCCGCGTGGTGGTGCGGGCCACGCGCGACGGGGACCCCGCCTTCGTCGCGTTCGAGGTCGCCGACGACGGTCCCGGCATCGACCCCCGATACCACGAGCGCATCTTCGAGCTCTTCCAGACGCTGCGCCCCCGCGACGAGGTCGAGGGGTCCGGCGTCGGGCTCGCCGTCGTCAAGAAGACCGTCGAGAGCATGGGCGGCACGATCACGGTCGACTCCGCCTCCGGCGAGGGCACCACGTTCCGGTTCACCTGGCCCGTGCATCCGCGCGCGTGACCGACGGGTGCGTGGTACCGGGGTGAGCCCGGCCGCCGCCGGCGCGCGTGCCGCTCCCCGCAGCCCCGCCGGGTTCTGGTTCGCCACCGTCGTGGACCGTTTGCGGATTCCCCCGATACGGCGCGGCGCGGCGGCGGCCGATGTACCCCCTACGTCCGTCTTTCCCCGGATCCCATGCCCGCCTCCACGTACGTCCTCGCCGTCACCGTCTCGGCCTCCCCCCTGACCGTCTACCACCGGGGCTTCGCCCTCGCTGTCCTCCAGAGGCTGGGCCGCTCGGGCGCGCGCGGGTTTGGGTTCGAGGTGCGGCACCGGGGCCTTCTCCTCCACGCCTCGCCGGGTGCGTACGGGACGGCCACGGAGGCCGAGGGCGCTGCCCGCCGCCTCATCGACGACGCGCTGGGGGCGCTCGGCCCCGCGCGGTAGGCTCCGGCCACCCCCATCCTCGCTCGTACCACAGCGGCCGTGATCCGGGCGATGGGGCCGTCCCGGGTGCCGGTGGAGCCGTGCGCGGAGGCCGCAAGCACAGGGCCACTCGCCCCGCCTCCCCGTTCGTGCGCCCTTTTCGCCGCGCTCCGTACCGCTTACGGGCGCCGGGATTGCACCGTGCGCCGGCTGCGCCGTAGCGTCCGACCCCGCCACCAGGTAACTCCGCCACCGCCTTGGCCCCTTCCCCCATCGCCCCCGATCCCGCGGGCGCCGTCGCCTGCGCCTCGTGCGGCGCCCCCCACGGCATCTCGGTCATGCGGCTCGGCCGCCAGGAGCTCGCCCTCGACCCTGGGGCGGTGGCCGCCGTGCGGCGGACGCTCACGGGCGCGCTGGAGGTGGTCTGCCGGCGGTGCGGGCACCCCACGTCCCACCGCGCTGCCACCGTCCGGGCGCTCTCAGCCGGCGCGGCCTAGGCCGCCCGCTGCCGGGTGAGCATGAGGACGCGGGCGTCGCCGAACGGCTCGCCTGGGCCGTGCCCGTCATAGGCGCCCGCCGCGAGGAGGCCGGCGCGCACTGGCGTCGAGGCGTAGCTTTCCGGCCCCCGCGTTTCGCCTCGCCGGTGCGGCCCCCAACGTGCTCGACGGAGCCCCTCCCGACGCACGGCCGGGCGCACCGATGACCGTCTGGAGTCCCCCATGCGCTACGCCTTCCTCCTCGCCCTCTGCCTCATCGCCGGCTGCTCCCTCTTCGGCGGTGGGCCCACCGCCGAAGGCAACTACAGCGGCCTCCTCTTCGACCCACTCGGTGAGGGAGAGCTCGCGATCGGCCGCATGGACCTCCATCTCGAGCAGGACGGCGACGACCTCTCCGGCAGCGTCGGGCTGTGGAACGAGCTCGGCCCCGCCACCGGGTCGGTGGCGGGCACGATCAGCGACGGCCGCATCCACCTCGGTTTCGAAGTCGACGTCAACGGCTCCTCCAGCGGCGGCGTCGAGGCCTTCACCTTCGACGCGGACCTCCTCGACGACGGGGAGCGGATCGAGGGCACCCTCGCCAGTTCGTCCGACAGCAGCCACGTCGAGCTCGTGCGGCTCTTGCAGCCGTTCTGACGCCGACCCGCACCACGAGCCGGTACACCATGTTCTCGCCGCGAGGCCCGACGCGTCGAGCGTCGCCGCGTGCGTGCCGGCGTCCTGGCGGGCTGCTCACCGAACGCCGGGCCCTGCGAAGCGCGGGCGGTCACGCCGGCCCCGGCGCGGCGCCCGCGCCTAGGATCTCGCGGGCGCGGGCGAGCGCGGCCTCGAGGTCGCCCACCACGTTCGCCTCGCCCACCCGGGCGAGGAACCCCGCCCGCTCCAGCACCACGACCGGCTGCGCGTGGACGCCCGAGAGCACGAGGGCCGGGCCGCCCCGTTCGGCCTCCCCCTGCAGCGCCTCCAGCGCCCGGAGGCCCGTCGCGTCGAGGGCGAGGACGTTCCGCATCTGGAGCACGAGCACGCGGGGCCGCCGCTCGATCCCCGCCATCGCCGAGGCGAACTTGTGGGCCGCCCCGAAGAAGAACGGCCCGTTCACCTCGAACACCTCCACCCCCGGCGGGGCCCCCCGGAGGGCGGCGGCCTCGGCCGGGTCCCGGGCGCGGTCGTCCTCGCCGCTGTCCGGCCGGAGGGCGCGGACCTCCGCCACGGCGGCCATCCGCTGCATGAACAGGAGCGCCGCCAGCACGACGCCCACCTGGATCGCCACCGTGAGGTCCACGAACACCGTCAGCGCGAACGTCGAGACGAGCACGAGGGCGTCGCTCTTCGTCGTGCCCCGGAGGACGCGCGCGAACAGCGGCGCCTCGCTCATGTTGTAGGCGACGACGAGGAGGATCCCCGCGAGGACGGGCATCGGCACGAGCGCCGCCCACCGCCCGGCCGCCGCGAGGACGACCGCGAGCGTGAGGGCGTGGACGATCCCGGCCACGGGCGTCCGCCCGCCGTTCTTGACGTTGGTGGCCGTCCGCGCGATGGCGCCCGTGGCCGGGATGCCGCCGAAGAGCGGGGAGGCGATGTTCGCCACCCCCTGCGCGACGAGCTCGGCGTTCGAGCGGTGCCGCCGCCCCGTCATCCCGTCGGCCACGACGGCCGAGAGCAGGCTCTCGATGGCGGCCAGCAGCGCGATGGACACCGCCGGCGAGACGAGGTCCGGCACCCGCGCCCAGTCCACGCGCGGCAGGCGCGGCGCCGGGAGCCCGCTCGGGACGGCGCCGAACCGGCTCCCGATCGTCTCCACCGGGAGGTCGAGCGCGGCCACGGCCGCCGTCGCCGCCAGCAGCGCCACGATGGAGGGGGGCACGCGGGGCACCAGCCGCGGCAGCCCCACGAGCACGGCGACGGTGGCGGCGGTGAGCCCGACGGCCCACGGGTTCACCGTGCCGATGGCGTCGGCGTAGGCGACGAGCTTCGGGACGAACTCCGCCGGCACCGCATCCATCTGGAGGCCGAGCGCGTCGCGGACCTGCCCCACGGCGATGATGACGGCGATGCCGGCCGTGAACCCCACCGTCACCGGGTAGGGGATGTAGCGGATGAGGGCGCCGAGGCGGGCCAGCCCCATCGCCACGAGGAGCCCCCCCGCCATGAGCGTGGCGACGGCGAGCCCGTCGTATCCGAACTCCTGGACGACCGCGTAGACGAGGACGACGAAGGCGCCCGTGGGCCCGCCGATCTGGACCCGGCTCCCGCTGAGGGCCGCGATGAGGAAGCCGGCGACGACGGCGGTGTAGAGCCCCTGCTCCGGCGCGACGCCGGAGGCGATGGCGAAGGCGATGGCGAGCGGGAGCGCGACGACGCCGACGACGAGGCCGGCGGCGAGGTCCCGCCCGAACTGGGCGCGGCCGTACCCCTCCCGGAGCACGGCCACGAGCTTGGGTTCGAGCGAGTTCAACGGGGTGGGGAACAGCCGCAGCACGCGGCGAGGCGACCGGGCCGGAACGTAGGCGCGGGCGGTGCAGGAAGGCAAGGTGCCACGACGGACCGCGCGCGCCGCAGGAGGCTCTTCACACGCTGTTCCTCTGCGGGGAGGCGGAGGGGGCGGGTGGCCTCGCTTCAGGTGGGGCACCGTGTGAGGTTCCCGTTACACGTTAGGGTTGGAGGCGGGTGGAGAGGGGGGTATACTCCCGCGACCATCATCCGCGATTCCAGGAGCATACGCGGGCAGCACGATGTCCGACTCCACGCCCCCCGACGGATGGCAGGCCGCGGCCGAGTCCCTGCGAACCGGGCTCAGCCCCGAGGAGCTGGACGAGGTGCAGGCGCTGCTCGTGGACCTGGGGCAGGAGCGCGAGGTGTGGAGGCGGTGGGGCGCCGGCGGCGGCCGCCCGCCGGTGCCCACGTTCGGCTCGGTGGTCGGGGCCGACGCGTCGCGGCTGTGGCAGGAGCTGGACGGACACGCGGCGTTCGACCGCGCGACGCTGTCCGAGGCCGGCGTGCGTGCGCGGCTCACGCCCGCCCGGCTCGTCGCCGCCGTGCTCACGCTGGGCTCCGTCGGACTCCTCGGTGACGGGTGCTAGCGCCGGGGCGCCCCCGGCCCCCGTGACCGCTGCTCGTATCTTCGGGTGAACGGCGTTGACCGGCCCATGACCGAGCATCTCCCGCGCTACCGGCCGCCGCGCTGGCTGCGGAGCGGCCACCTCCAGACCGTCCTTCCCTCCCTCTTCCGTACCGTCGGCGGCGTCGCGTACCGCCGCGAGCGGATCGACACCCCCGACGGCGACTTCCTCGACCTCGACTGGTCGGAGGCGCCGGGCGGCGCGGCGCGCCGGCTCGTCGTCGTCTCGCACGGGCTCGAGGGGAGCAGCGACCGGGCCTACGTGCGGGGGATGGCGCGCGCGTTCAACCGGATCGGCTGGGACGCCCTCGCCTGGAACCTCCGCGGGTGCAGCGGCGAGCCCAACCGCCTCCTCCGCTCCTACCACAGCGGCGCCACCGAGGACCTCGACGCGGTCGTGCGCCACGCCCTCTCGCGCGGGTACGCGGCCGTCGGCCTCGTCGGGTTCAGCCTCGGCGGCAACCTCACGCTGAAGTACCTCGGCGAGCGCGGCGACGCGGCCGACGCGCGGGTCGTGGGCGGCGTCGCATTCTCGGTGCCGTGCGACCTCGCCGCCTCGGCGGCGCGGCTGGCGCGGCCGGAGAACCTCGCCTACATGCGCCGCTTCATGCTGAGCCTCCTCCCCAAGCTCGAGGCGAAGCGGGCGCGCTTCCCCGGCCGGCTCCCCGACGTGGACGTGTCGAAGATCCGGACGTTCGCCGAGTTCGACGGCGCCTACACCGCCCCCGCCCACGGCTTCGCGAGCGCCGAGGACTACTGGCGGCGGGCCTCCTCGCGCTCGTTCCTCCCCGGCATCCGCCGCCCGACGCTCCTCGTCAACGCGCTGGACGACCCGTTCCTCGCGCCCGCGTGCTTCCCCGAGGCGGAGGTGCGGGCGAACCCGCACTTCCACCTCCTCACCCCGCGCTGGGGCGGCCACGTCGGCTTCATGCACGACCGCCTCGACGGCACGTACTGGTCCGAGCAGGTGGCGACGGCGTTCCTCGAAGAGGTTGCCCGCGGCGCTTCCGGCGCCCGCCGGGCCGCCTGAGCCGCGCCGGGCTCGACGGCGGGTGTGAGGATGCGGTGCGTTGTCGAAGCGTGAGGGCGGAGGGCGGAGCCCGCCGCGTTCGGGGGCGTACCACGCCCGTCGTAGCCTCCCTCCGTCATGCGTTTCGTCCCGTTCCTCGCCCTCACGCTCCTCCTCGGCGCCTGCGTGCCGGGCGAGGAGGCGCCCCCGCTCGTCACCGTCTACAAGTCGCCCACGTGCGGGTGCTGCTCGCTGTGGATCGACCACCTCGAGGAGAACGGCTTCCGCGTCGAGGCCGTGGACGTGGACGACCTCGCCGCGATCAAGCGGCAGTACGGCATCCCC
>DATGQT010000129.1:0-16123 GCA_035304085.1 Rubricoccaceae bacterium | reverse complement strand
CGTGCCGGACCCGACGACGATGCAGACGCAGCCCCTCGATAGCTTCCCCAACCCGCGCCCGCGCTACCGGCTCGACCTCCTCCCGGTGGTGCCGCCGTTCTACCGCCGCGCGCGGGCCAACCACGTGGGGCCGGGCGAGCTCGTCTACTACGGCCCCGCGCCGCTGTACTACGGCATCGGCGAGGTCGTCGGCGAGACGGACCGGCACGTGGTGGTGGACTTCCGCGGCACCGGGATGTTCGGCGTCCACCAGGAGACCATCGAGCGGCACTACGTGCTGCCCATCCCGCCAGAGCAGCGGGGCCTGCTCTGAGGCGCCGGCCCCGCCGTCGGCTCAGTCGAACTGGAAGTCGATGGGGAGGGAGAAGAGGACGCCGGGCGCGAGGTAGCGCGCCTCGAAGGTGCCGTCGACGGCGGCGTCGATGAACGCGTTGGTCTCGGGGAGGTAGAGGCCGTGGCCGTCGAAGCGGAACGAGCCCGAGAGGAAGCCGGCCTCGAAGTGGGTGAGGGTGAGGACCCCCTCGGTGGCCGTGAGGACGGGCCCCGAGGCCTCCGGCGTGTCGGCGTCGACGAGGTCGGCGTAGGAGGCGGCGAAGGCGGCCGGCGCCGTCTGCGCGCTCTCGATGGGGTAGACGCCCGTGCCAGGGCGGTCGCCCTCCCGCCAGAGCGCGACGTAGGCGTACTCGTCCTCGTCGTTGTCGAAGAGGTCGCCGCGGAAGAAGAGGAGGGCGAAGACGGGCCCCGAGCCGTTGTCGAAGACGGTGTAGTAGGCCTCGCCGGTGTAGTCGGCGTTGACGTCGCCGGAGACGGTGGCGACGTACTCGCCGTTGAGGCCGAGGCCCTCCTCGTCGCAGCCGGCGAGGGCGAACAGGGCGAGGGCGGCGAGCAGGGGCGCCCGGAGGAGGCGCCCGGTGCGGTGGAGCGAGGGAGGCACGGGCATGGGAGCAGGGGGAAGGAGAGGAGCCTCGTTACCCCGATGTTGTGCCTGAAGTTCGGCGGCGCCGCTTCACCCGGCTGGGGCGTCGCGACGCCGCTACGGGGTGCACCGCGAAACCGGCGGGGGTAGTTTGGCCCCGCGTGCGCTGCGGAGCGAGGGGGGAAGCCCCCCGACGCCCCCTCACGTGCCACGCCGCACGCGTTACGAACCCCGTCCCCCATGCCCCTCCTCGAGGTCGAGCACGTCACGAAGCGCTACGGCCAGGGCCGGACGGCCGTCGTCGCCGTCGACGACGTCTCGTTCCGCGCCGAGCCCGGCCGCATCTTCGGCCTCCTCGGGCCCAACGGGGCCGGGAAGACCTCGACGATCCGGATGATCGCCTACATCACGACGCCGGACGCCGGGCGGATCACGCTCGGCGGCCGGCCGGTGGGGCCGGCCACGCAGCGGCTGATGGGGTACCTCCCCGAGGAGCGCGGGCTCTACCGGAAGCTCCGCGTCGGCGAGCAGCTCGTCTACCTCGCCCGGCTCAAGGGGCGGAGCGCGTCCGAGGCCGAGGCCGCCGCCCGCCGCTGGCTCGACCGCTTCGACGCCCTCGGCTGGTGGTCGAAGCGGGTCGAGGAGCTGAGCAAGGGGATGCAGCAGAAGGTCCAGTTCATCGCCACCGTCGCCCACGACCCCGCGCTCGTCATCCTCGACGAGCCCTTCACCGGGCTCGACCCCCTCAACACCGACCTCCTCCGCGAGGTGATCGCCGAGCTCCGCGCGGCGGGCCGGACCGTCCTCTTCGCCAGCCACCGCATGGAGCAGGTCGAGCAGGTCTGCGACGACCTCTGCCTCATCGCCGAGGGCCGCGTCGTGCTCTCGGGCGCGCTCCGCGAGGTGAAGCGGCGGTTCGGCCGCGACACCGTCACCCTCGCCTTCGACGGCGGCGACGGCTGGCTCGACGCCCTCGCGGCCGGGGGCGCCGTCGAGGTGCTCTCGCGGACGGCCGGCCACGTCACGGCCCGCCTCGCCGACGGCACCCCGCCGCGCCGCGTCCTCGAGGCCGCCCTCGCCGGCGCCCGCGAGGTGGTCCACTTCGAGCTCCACGAGCCCCCCCTCGACGAGATCTTCCGCATCGCGGTGTCGGGGGACCGGGCCGCCGGGCCGTCGGATCACCGGGCCGGCGGAGGGCCGGGAGGGGCCCTCCCTCCCGGCCAGGCCCCCCGATCATCCGGCGGCCCGATCGTTCGATGACCCGATCGTTCGATGACCCGATGAGCAAGGTCCTCCTCATCGCGCGGAGCGAGTACCTCCGGCGCGTCCGCTCCAAGACGTTCGCCGTCACGACGCTGCTGGCGCCGCTGCTGGCGCTGGCCGTCGTCGCCCTCCCCATCGCCTTCGCCACGATGACCGGGGACGAGGCCGCCCGCCGCGTCGCCGTCGTGGACCGGACGGGGCGGCTGGCGCGGCCGCTGGCCGAGGCCCTCCCGCCGACGTACACCGTGATCGCGGAGGGGGCGCCGGTGGACTCCCTCCGCGCCCGCGTCCTCGACGGCCGCCTCGACGGCTACTTCGTCCTCCCCGAGGGCCTCCTCGACGGGACCGCCGGTGCCGCCTACTACTCGCGCGGCGTGGGGGGGCTGGCGCAGCAGGCCGCCCTCCAGGCCGCCCTCCGCGACGTCGTCCGCGCCGCGCGCATCCGCGACGCCGGCGCCCCCGAGGCCGTGCTCGACCTCCTCGGCGCCCGCGCCGGCCTCGACCTCGTGACGGTCTCGGCCGAGGGCGACGCCGCCGACGGCGCCCTCGCGTCCTCGGCCGTGGCCTACGTCCTCGGCCTCCTCATCTACGTGGCCGTGCTCATCTACGGCGTGATGGTGATGCGCGGGGTGATCGAGGAGAAGGCGAACCGGATCGTCGAGGTGATCGCCTCGAGCGCGCGGCCGTTCGAGCTGATGATGGGGAAGGTGCTCGGGATCGGGGCCGTCGGGCTGACGCAGCTCGTGGGGTGGAGCGCGCTCATGCTCGCCTTCAGCGTGGCGGCCGGGCCGCTCCTCGCCCTCCTCTTCTCGCCCGAGGCGATGAGCGCGCCGGGGATGAGCCTCCCCGAGGGGGCCTCGGGCGAGCTGCCGTTCGACCCGGAGGAGCTGCCCTCGCTCCTCGGCCGCCTCCTCTCGCCCGGCCTGCTGGCCGCCTTCGTCGGCTTCTTCCTCGGGGGGTACCTGCTCTTCTCGTCGCTCTTCGCCGCCGTCGGCAGCGCCGTCGAGCAGGAGTCCGACGCGCAGACGCTCCAGCTCCCGATCATGCTCCCGATCATCCTCCCCGTCTTCTTCCTCCCCAGCGTGCTGACGGCGCCGGACTCCGGGCTCTCGGTGTTCCTCTCGCTCTTCCCGTTCTCGTCGCCGATCCTGATGGTGGTGCGGATGGCGGCCACCGACGTGCCGGCGTGGCAGGTGCTCCTCGCCCTCGCGATCCTCGTCGCCGCGTTCGTGGGGATGATCGCGCTCGCGGCCCGCGTCTACCGCGTGGGCATCCTGATGTACGGCAAGCGCGCGACGCTCCGCGACCTCTGGCGCTGGGTCCGCACGGCGTAGAGAACGACGAGGTACGAGCGACGAGCGACGAGGTACGAGCGACGAACGGCGAAGGGCTCCCCTCTCGTCCTTCGCCGTTCGTCCTTCGCCGTTCACCGTTACCTTCGGCCCCCCTCGACCGGCTTCCGCCGGCGTCGTCCCCCACCCGCCGCCCCATGCCCCTCCGCTCCGCGCTCGCCGCCCTACTCCTCGCCGCCGCCGCCACGCCCGCAGTGGCCCAGGAAGCCCCCCCCGAGCTCCGCCGCGTCGTCCTCGTCAACGGCGACGTCTACGTCGGGACCGTCGAGGACGAGGCGGCCGACCCGCTGGTGGTCGTGACGACCGACGGCGTCGTGCGCCGGTTCGGGCGCGACCGGGTGGCCCTCGTCGCCCCGCTCATCCGCGGCCGCTTCTTCCGGACGGACCCCGTCCGGACGCGCCTCTTCTTCGCCCCCACGGCCCGGACGATGGGCGCCGGCGCGTTCCGCGGCGACCTCGCCTACGTCTTCCCCTCCGTCACGGCCGGCCTCGGCGACCGCGTCGACCTCCTCGCCTCGGGGTTCGTCACGTTCGGCGACGGCGCCTTCGTCACCCCGCTCGTCGGCGTCAAGGGGCGGGTCTACGACGGGGAGGCGGCGGACGTGGCCCTCGGCACGAGCGCGCTCTTCGCCCTCGGCGACGGCGAGGGCGACGGGTTCCTCGCCATCCCCTACGGCGTCGTCACCCTCGGCGACGAGACGCGCGCCGTCTCGTTCGGCCTCGGCGGCGCGCTCGGCAGCATCGGGGCCGAGGACGTCGAGGTGGCCGACGGCGTCGTCGTCGGGGTCGGCGCCGAGACCCAGCTCAACAACGGCGTGAAGCTGTTCGTCGAGTCGCTCGCCGCGATCTCGCTGGGGGACGGCGGGGGCGACTCCGGCCTCCTCGTCCTCCCGGGCGTCCGGTTCTTCGGCGACCGGTTCGCCTTCGACGTCATCGGCTTCGTCGCGACCGACTTCGACAGCGTCGTCGGGTTCGCGCCCGTCGGCGCCCGGGCCTCGTACGCGTTCTGACGGCCGCGGCCCCGGGCCGCGCTCGGCGCCGTAGCCCACCCGGAACGGCCTTGCGGCCGGGGCCGGGGCGGCACTAACGTGGGGGTGCCCGCGTTCACCCTGAGATGCCGCGCCGCCGCCCCCCCCTCGCCCTCGCCGCCGCCGTCGCCCTCGGGGCGCTGGCCTCGGGCCTCCCGGGGCTCGTGCCGAGCGCGCACGCGCAGTACTTCCGCTTCGGGAAGAACCGCGTCCAGTACGAGGCCCTCGACTGGCGCTACGTCCAGTCCGAGCACTTCGACGTCTACTTCTACGAGCGCGACCGCAGCGCCCCGGGCGGCCGCGTCCTCGCCGACTTCACCGCCCGCGCCGCCGAGGCGGCCTACCGCGACGTCGCCGACCTCTTCAACTACGACATCTCGGACCGCATCCCCATCCTCGTCTACCAGAGCCACAACGACTTCGCCGTCAACAACGCCGCCCCGCTCCCCGACTTCGCCGAGGGCATCGGCGGCGTGACGGAGCTGTTCAAGAACCGGATCGCCGTCCCGTTCACCGGCGAGTGGCGGGACTTCCGCCGCGTCATCCACCACGAGCTCGTCCACGCCGTCGTCAACGACATCTTCTACGGCGGCTCCATCCAGTCCATCCTCCAGAACAACCTCCGCCTCCAGATCCCGCTGTGGTTCAACGAGGGGCTCGCGGAGTACAGCGCGCTCGGCTGGGACACCCAGAGCGACATGTACCTCCGCGACGCCGTCCTCCACGACTACCTCGCCGACATCCCCCGCCTGTCGGGCTACTTCGCCTACCGCGGCGGGCAGGGCGTCTGGGACTTCGTGGCCGAGGAGTACGGGCGCGAGAAGGTCTCCGAGATCCTCGAGCGCGTCCGCCTCACGCGCTCCGTGCCCGCCGCCTTCCGCGACGCCACCGGCCTCACGCTCGGCGAGCTCTCCGAGCGCTGGAAGGACGCGCTCAAGGCCGTCTACTTCCCCGAGGTCGCCGCCCGCGAGGACCTCGACGTCGTCGGCCGCCCGCTCGTGACCGAGGCCGACGGCGCCTACCACACCAGCCCGGCGATCTCGCCCCACGGCGACCGCGTCGCCTACGTCTCGACCCGCGACGGCCTCTTCGACGTCTACGTCGTCTCGACCAGCGGCACCGAGGCCCCCGTCAAGCTCGTCGACGGCCAGGACAACACGGCCTTCGAGAGCCTCCGCATCCTCTCGCCCGGGCTCGCCTGGAGCCCCGACGGCCGCCGCCTCGCCGTCGCCGTCAAGAGCGGGCCGAGCGAGGCCGTCGCCGTCGTCGACGTCGAGACGCGGCGCGCGGAGCACCACCGCCTGCCGGACGTCGACGCCGTGCTCGCCGTCGCCTGGAGCCCCGACGGGGGCCGCATCGCCTTCTCCGGCACCGCCGGCGCCCACTCCGACCTCTTCCTCCTCGACCTCGGCACGGGCGCCGTCACCAACCTCACGAACGACCTCTTCTCCGACCTCGACCCCGCCTGGAGCCCCGACGGCCGCAGCCTCGTCTTCCACTCCGACCGCGCCGGCCGCCTCGACACCGGCGCCGCCACCGCCCGCGCCACCGGCCCCGGCGGCTTCGACCTCCTCGCCCACGACTTCGGCCAGTACGACCTCTACCGCCTCCGCCTCGACGAGCGCGGGGCGCCCTCCCGCACGCTGGAGCGGCTCACCGACGACGAGACGTGGGACGAGACGGGCGCCGAGTTCGCCGACAGCGCCCGCGTCGTCTTCGTCTCGGACCGGAACGGGGTCTGGAACCTCTACGAGAAGGACCTCGCGACCGGCGCCGAGCGCCCGCTGACGGACCTCCAGAGCGGCGTCATCCAGCTCTCGCTCTCGGCCGACGGGAGCCGCGCCGCCGTCGCCGCCCTCCGCGAGGGCACCCCCTCGATCTACCTCCTCCGCGACCCCCTCGGCCGCGCCGACGAGGTCGGAGACCCCGCCCGCGGGGTGCCCCGGGTGCTCGCGCCGAACGTGTGGGCGCAGCGGGTCACGGGCGCGGCCGAGCCCGAGGCGCCGCCGCTGAGGGTGGCCTCCGAGGCCACGCGCCGCCGCAACCCGCTGCTCCGCGACGCCGCCGACGGCGTCCCCTTCGCCGGCGACCCGATGCGCCGGCCGCCCCCGCCCGAGCCCACCCCGCTCGAGGACCTCGTCGCCGCCGACACCCTCCTCCAGCGCCTCCTAGGCCTCCGCCCCGACTCCCTCGGCGACGGCCGCGGCGCGGCCGTCGTCTACCGGGGCCTGCCCGACCTCCTCGCCTCGGCCGACACCGCCCGCGTCGACTTCCGCGACTACGCGTTCTCCGAGGCCTTCGACGAGGCCGCGCGCGAGCGGTTCGAGGCGCTCCAGGACCGGTTCAATCCGCCAGAGAACACCAACGACGACGGCTCCTTCCGCGTCCGCCGCTACCGCCTCCGCTTCTCGCCCGACCTCGTCTACGCCGCCGGCGGCTACGACACCGTCTTCGGCGTCCAGAGCGTGACGACGATGCTGTTCTCGGACGTGCTCGGCAACCACCGCCTCGGGCTGGCGACGAACCTCGTCCTCGACCTCCGCAACTCCGACTACGTCCTCTCCTACCAGTACCTCGGCCGCCGCACCGACTACGCCGTCGAGGGGTTCCACCTCGCGCGCGAGCTCGTCAGCAACGCGGCCGGGACGGTCTACCGCTACCGGAACTACGGCGCCGTCGCCGGGGCCTCCTACCCCCTCGACAAGTTCCGCCGCGTCGACGCCTCGCTCAGCCTCCTCGGCGTCTCGCTCTCCGACCTCTCCGACCTCGGCGCGCAGCCGCGCGTGCGGCAGTTCGTCTACCCCCGCGTCGCCTTCACGAGCGACCACACGGTGCCGGGCTACCTCTCGCCGCAGCACGGCCGCCGCTGGGCCGTCTCCGTCGCCGGCTCCCCCGGCCCCGACGTCAACTTCGTCACGCTGCTGGCCGACGCCCGGCAGTACGTCGGCCTCGGCTACGGCTACACCGTCGCGCTCCGCGCCAGCGGCGGGGCGTCGTTCGGGCCGGACCCCCAGCGGTTCTACGCCGCCGGCGTCCAGAACTGGGTCAACGCGAGCTACCAGTCGCTCCCCATCGAGGACCCCGACGACTTCGTGTTCGCGACGCCGGTGCTGCCGCTGCGGGGGTACGCCTTCAACGAGGCCGTCGGCGACCACTTCGCCCTCGTCAACGCCGAGCTCCGCGCGCCGCTGTTCGCCGCGCTCCTGCCGGGGCCGATCCCGCTCGTCCCCCTCTACGACCTCCAGGCCGTCGGCTTCGTCGACGCCGGGGTCATCGCCGAGGGCGGGCTCGACGCGTGGCGGCTGAACGAGGAGGGGAAGCGGGTCTTCGACGACCTCTTCGCCGGGGCCGGCGTGGGGCTGCGGACGGTTCTCCTCGGCTACCCCGTCCGCGTGGACTGGGCGTGGCCCTACGACGGCCGCGAGTTCGGCGAGGCCCGGTTCTACCTCTCCGTCGGGCTGGACTTCTGACGGCCTCGACCTCTGACGGCCTCAACCTCTGAGGGAGGCCAACCCGAGGCCGCCCACGTCAGACGGCTCAACAGGCACGATGCACGTCGGTTCTCCGGAGGATTCCTGGGCGGGCGCAGGCTCGTACGAGCGCTTCATGGGGCGGTGGAGCCGGGCGCTCGCCCGCGCCTTCGTGCCCTGGCTGCGCGTCCCCCCCGGCCGCCACTGGCTCGAGGTCGGGTGCGGCACCGGCGCCCTCACCGCCGAGGTCTGCTCGCGCGGCCGCCCCGCCTCCGTGACGGCGACGGACCCCTCCGAGGAGTACCTCGAACACGCCCGGGTGGCCCTGCCGGACCCGCGGGTGCGCTTCCTCACGGCGCGTGCCGGGCGGCTACCGGCCCGGGAGCGTGGCTACGACGCCGTCGTCTCCTCCCTCGTCCTCAACTTCCTCCCGGACCCGACGGCGGCCCTCCGCGAGATGCGGGCGCTCGCCGCCGAGGGTGGGGTCGTGGCTGCGTGCGTTTGGGACTACGCCGGCGGCATGCAGCTCCTGCGCCGGTTCTGGGACGCCGCCGTCGCGCTCGACCCGGCGGCGCGGCGGTACGACGAAGGCCAGCGCTTCCCGATCTGCTCCCCCGCCGCCCTCGGGGCCGCCTTCCGCGAGGCGGGCTTCCCCCAGGCCGAGGTGGAGGCGCTCGAGGTGGCGACCCCCTTCCTCGACTTCGACGACTACTGGCAGCCGTTCGTCGGGGGCCCCGGTCCGGCGCCGGGTTACCTTTCCTCGCTCCCCCCTCGGAGCCAGCACGCGCTGGCCCGACGGCTCGCGGCGACGCTGCCCCGGCGGCCGGACGGCTCGATCAGCCTGACGGCGAGGGCCTGGGCCGTGCGAGCCGAAAGGAGGGCCCCCGCCTGATCCGTCGCGTCCACCGGCGAAGGGCACCGCCCGTTCGCATTCCACCACCGTCCCGCGCCCGAGGCCGCTCCCGACCGCTACCGGCCCGCCCTCCGCGGGAGTGAGCCATCGCCTGCAACGAATGAACCGCCTCACGCTGCTCCTCGCCCTCCTCGCGCTCGGCCTCGGCCTGAACACCGCCGCCGCACAGGCGCCGACGGTGGTGATCCTCGTCCGCCACGCCGAGAAGGCGGCGCCGGACCCGCCCGACGGCGACCCCGCCCTCACCGAGGCCGGTCACGCCCGCGCCCTGGCCCTCGCCGACGCCCTCGCCGGGGCCGGCGTCGACGCCGTCATCACCTCGCAGTGGCGGCGCACCCGGCAGACGGCCGCGCCGCTCGCGGAGCGCCTCCAGATCGAGCCCGAGGTCATCTCGACCAGCGGCGCGCAGGCGCAGCCCGAGGCCGTCGCCGACGCGATCCGCACCCGCCACGCCGGGCGCACCGTGCTCGTCGTCGGCCACAGCGACACGCTCCACGAGGTCGTCGCCGCGCTGGGGGGGCCGGCGATGGCGGAGCTGTGCGAGTCGCAGTACGCGGACCTCTTCGTCCTCGTGCTGGGGGGCGGGGGGGAGGCGCCCGACGAGGCGCCCGCGCTGATCCGCGCCCGCTACGGGGCGCCCTCGCCGCCGCCGGGGCCGGAGTGCGGGCCGTAGGCGCGGGAGCGCGGGCCGTAGGCGCGGGGGCCCCCGGCGGCTACTCGAACCGGTCGGCGGCTACTCGAACTGGTCGCGGAAGCGCTCGAAGGCCCCGCGCAGCGCGTCGAGCGCCTCCTCCAGCGCCTCGACCCGCCGCTCCAGTGCGGCCACCCGCTCGGCGCCCGCGGCGGGGCCCGCGGCGGGGCCCGAGACCGGCGCCGCCGTGGCCTCCTCCGTGACCGGCCCGCCGAGGAGGTGCGCGAAGCGCGGCTCCTTCCGCCCTGGCTGGAGCGGGAGCTCCGCCGCGAGCGGCTCCTCCCGCTCGGCCAGCCGCCGGAGCACCCCCTCGACCTTCTCCAGCGTCTCGAACGGGTGCAGCCGCGCCGTGCGCGCGCGGACCTCCCCGGCCGTCTGCGGCCCCCGCAGCAGGAGCACCGCCAGCACGGCCAGCGCGGGGGCGTCGAGGTCGAACCGGCGGTCGAGGTTGTGGCGGTACTTCTCGACGCGGGCGCCGGCGCCGGTGGTGTTCCCGGCCAGCCCCCGCCGCATGAGCGCGTCGAGCGCCTCCGTGACCTCGCGCTCCTCGAGGTCCATCACGGGGTCGCGCCCGGTCTTCTGGTTGCACGCCGCCGTCAGCGCGTTGAGCGACATCGGGTAGGAGTCCGGCGTGGCGAGGGCCTTCTCGGCGAGGGCGCCGGCGACGCGGACCTCGACGGGGGTGAGGGGGCTTCCGTGAGGGGCTTCTTCCATGACGGGGGAGGCCCCTTCCATGTCGGGGCTTCTTCGGGGGCACGTGCCGCGCGCTCGTACGGCCCACCGGCCGTCAGGCTCCGAGGGGGCCGCCCGCGGGGCCCGCCGTTACCTCGGCGGCGCCGCGTGAGGCTTGTAGGGGGCGCGCCCCCCGGCGTGCCCCCCGGCGTGCCCTCCGGCGCGACGGGCACTATCTTCGCCCGCCGTCCGAGGAAACCCCCGACCCGTCCCCCCATGCCCGATTCCCCCCGCGTCGCCTACTTCTGCATGGAGTACGGCCTCGACGACCGCCTCAAGACGTACTCCGGCGGCCTCGGCATCCTCGCCGGCGACACCCTCAAGGCCGCGCACGACCTCGGCGTGCCCATGGTCGGCGTCGGCATCCGCTGGAAGCAGGGGTACACCCGCCAGCTCATCGACCCGGACGGGGAGCAGGTCGACGCCTACCGGAACTACGCGGTCGACGGCCTCCTCGAGGACACCGGCGTCGAGGTCTCCGTCCGCATCAAGGGGGCCGACGTCCGGTGCCGGGTGTGGAAGGCCGACCGGTTCGGGAACGTGCCGCTCTACCTCCTCGACACCGACCTCCCGGACAACCCCGAGGCCATGACGACGGGCCAGCTCTACGGGTGGTTCGGCGAGGAGCGCGTGGCGCAGGAGGTCGTCCTCGGCGTCGGCGGCGTCCGCGCCCTCCGCGCGCTCGGGATCGGGGTCGACGTGTACCACTTCAACGAGGGGCACGCGCTGCTGGCGGCGTTCGAGCTGATGCGCGAGAAGGTGGCGCGGGGGATGTCCTTCGACGAGGCCCGCGCCGCCACGCGCGGGGAGGTCGTCTTCACGACGCACACCCCCGTGCTGGCCGGGAACGAGAGCCACCCCATCGAGCGGCTCCGCTACGTCGGCGCGGCCGAGGGGTTCACCGACGAGCAGCTCGTCGCCCTCGGCGGGCGCCCCTTCAACATGACCGTCGCCGCGCTCCGCCTGTCGCGGAGGGCCAACGCCGTCGCCCGGCTCCACGGCGAGACGGCCAACCGGATGTGGACGTTCGTCGAGGACCGCCCCGAGATCATCGCCATCACGAACGGCGTCCACGTCGGCACGTGGGCCGACCCCGCCGTCCTCGCCGCCGCCGAATCCGGCGGCGCCTCCGGCGGCGACGCCGACGCGGACCTCTGGGCCGCCCACCTCGCCAACAAGCGCGCCCTCGTCGACTTCGTGGAGGGGCGGACGGGCCAGCGGCTCGACCCCGAGCGCCTCATCGTCGGGTTCGCCCGGCGCGCCGCCGCCTACAAGCGGGCGCCGCTCGTCTTCGAGGACGAGGCCCGCCTCGCGCCCTACCTCGCCGACGGCCGCCTCCAGCTCGTCTTCTCCGGGAAGGCGCACCCCATGGACGAGGCCGGCAAGGCCGTCGTCCGGCGCCTCGTGCGCATGGCGCGGAAGTACCCCCGGAGCGTGGTGTTCCTGGAGGACTACGGGATGACGATCGGCCGGCTGATGACGCGCGGGTGCGACGTGTGGCTGAACAACCCCCGCCGCCCGAAGGAGGCCAGCGGCACCTCCGGCATGAAGGCGGCCATGAACGGCGTCCTCAACCTCAGCGTCCTCGACGGGTGGTGGCCCGAGGCCTGCGAGCACGGCGTCAACGGCTGGCAGATCGGCGGCGGCTTCGAGAGCGACGACGAGGCCGCCCAGGACGCCCACGACCTCGCCGACCTCTACCGCGTCCTCCTGGGCGAGGTCGTCCCGACGTACTACGACGACCGCGAGCGGTGGACCCGGATGATGCGGGCGAGCGTCCGGTCCACGCGCGAGCGGTTCAGCGCCCGCCGGATGGTGGCCGAGTACGTCGAGCGCCTCTACCGCGACGGCGAGGCCGGCAGCACGGCCGGCGACGGCCGGAGCCGCGCCTACGACGTCGCGCCGACGTCGGAGGGGATGCGGGGGTAGCGCCGGGGGGCTCTCGGCGGGGTCGCCTCCCCTGACGGGTCGCCTTGCCCGACGGGTCGCCTTCCCCTACGGGGCGACGACCCCCGCCTCCGGCAGCGCCGCGAGCCCCAGGAAGGCGAGCGCGTCCTCCACCTCCGCGAACGCCCTCACCTCCCGGCCCGTCGGCGGCCCCAGGCCGCCCACCACCACCGCGAGCGAGACGAAGAGGAGGTCCCGGCTCACGACGGCCGTCCGCCCGCCCGCCCGCGCGCCGGCCAGGGCGGTCATCGTCGCCTCCGCGGCGGAGGGGGCCTCGGGGCCCACCTCGCCGGGGGTGACGCGGACGGCCGCCACGGCGCGGGCGTCGAGGAGCACGCCGGTCCCGGGGGGCCACGCGGGGTCGCCGTAGAGCGCCCGGAGGGCCGCGTCGATCTCGGCCCAGCTCACGGCGCCGGAGAGCTCGATCTGGCCCAGCGGGGGGGACGTGGACAGGAGCACGCGGTACGGCATGGGAGCCTCCTGCGGAGCCTCCTGCGGAGCCTCCTCCCCGGAGGCGCGGGCGGCTCGAAGGGGGCCCCGGGAGGGGTCTCCCGGGAGACCCCTCCCGGGAAGCCGCGTCCCCGGAGCGATCGCACGCGCCGGTGCGCTGGGGGGGGCGGTGGAGGCCGTGCAGGGGTCCCGTGGAGGCCCTGCGCGGCCGGAGGCGGCGCGGCCGAAGCGGTGCGGCCGGTCCCGCCACGCGAACGGCCGGGCGCGAACGGCTGGGGAGGGGCCTGCGGCTGGGAGCGGGCCTGCGGCCTACCTGGCCTGCGGCTTACCTGGGCGGGCCCGCCGGCGCCCCGCGCCGGCGGGGGCCGTGGGGGAGCCTGAGCCCCAGGAACGCGGACCGAAGGGCGAGCGAGAGGGCCCCTCGCCGGTGCTTCTTCCGCTCTCCGGGGCTCTTCGCCCCGCACCGGGGGCAGACCTCGGCGTACAGGGAGACGGGGGTGCGGCAGCGGTAGCAGCGACGGGTGATGGACATGACGGGCGCGGGGTCGCGCGGCTGGGGAAGGGAGGGGGAGGAGGGGCGGACTCGGAGGGGGAAACGCAATGATAACACAACCGACCGCGCCGCGCGCACGAACCGAGCGCGCACGAACCGAGACGTGCACGAGCCGAGACGTGCCGCGCCGCCTCCGCGGACGCCGCCCGCCGCGCCCGCCGCCCTGAGCCCGCGTGTCACAGCCCTCGTAGCACGAGCGCCCGCGCCCGTGACCGCGGCGGGCCCGTGGCGTCCGGCGGTGCGAGGGCGGGGGCCGGTGCGCCACGGGCGGGGGGCCGGTGCGCCACGGGTGGGGGGCCGGTGCGTCGGGGCGGGGGGCCAGTACGTCAAAGAGCGTCCGGCGTGGGGCCCGGGGGCGAGGCGGGGCCCGGGCTCCGGCCGCGTCGGGGGCGGGCGCACGGGTTGGGGTGCACCCCCCCCGGGTAGGGGGTTTTTGTGGAGCTAGATCATTGAAAGATAAGAAGTAAGGGTCAGGAAAGCCCGGCCGCATGACGCGGCCTTAAGGGCGTTTCCTCGCACTTTGTGAGGGGGTTAGCGCTGCGGCCGAGGCCCCGCCGGCCCCCTCTCGGGTGCCGGTGAAGCCCGGGGAGGGGGCCGGCCCCCGGGGGCCGGCCCCCCGCCGCCCCGTCCGCGCGGCGGCGCCCGTCGCGGGGCCCAGCCGCCCGTCGCGGGGCCCATCAGAACGTCTCCTCCTTCGCCTGGGTGGGGCAGTAGAACACCATGAGGTGCTGGCTGATGGGGATGACGTCCTCGTACTCGCGGAGCAGCTTCTCGTGGGACGAGGGGAGGAGGTAGTCGCGCATGAGGACCCGGCGGACCCCCTCGAAGCGCTCGGGCCGCTTCCTGATCTGCTCGAGGATCCAGCAGAGCAGGGCCGGGTGCTCGTAGAAGTACTCGAAGGGGAACTCCGGGGGGTACGCGGCGACGAGGTCGAGGGCGCGGTAGCGCATCTCCGCGTCGCCGAACACGGCGCGCACGAGCCCCCACGCTTCGGCCTCGTCGGCGAGGACGGCCGCGCGCGTCTCGGCCGAGGCCGCGTAGAGCGCGTCGAGGGCGAAGCGGTGGATCTCCTCCGGCTTGGGGGGCCTCGAGCGCTCCGCCTTCGACGGCGGGGCCTCCTGGCCCCCCGCCATGAGGCGGCGGCGGATCTCGTCGAAGGCGAAGAGCTCGGAGGGGAGCACCCCCCCGGCCCGGGGGTTCAGGAGGTCGCCGTCCCCGGCGATGAGGTCGAGGAGCCGTTCGAACCCCGCCACCCACGCGTCCGCGCTCAGGAGGGCTTCGTCGGGCGACACCTTGGCGTTGTACTCGGCGCCGTACTTGTCCGGGTAGAGCGCGAAGAGCCCGTCGGCCATCTTGCGCGCCCGCTCGTGCGGCGTGAGCCCCCCGACCTCCTCGCCGGCCAGGAGGTGCTTCGCCTCGCGCAGCCGGGCGGGCCGCTCGCGGTCCAGGGCCTCGTTGCGCGCCCTGATGTCCTCGAGGGTCATCGAGCTGATGAGGCCCCCGTGCCAGCTCTCGTCGTCGGGAGAGCGGCCGTGGCCGAGGTCCAACTTGACCTCGTGGAGGTACGGGTGCACCGGCCTGATCAGGGCGGCCGTCTGCTCGTCGAGGCCCGGCCACTCGCGGGCGTGGTCGGGGTCGACGGAGGCGCCGGTGTAGATGATGTCGGCCCCGTGCAAGAGCTCGCGTGCGGACTCGGCGTGCTTCTCCGCCTCCTCCTCGAGGCGGCGGAGCCGTCCGCGGACGTTGGGTTTTGTGGAGAACATGGGGTTGGGGGTTGGGGCCGGGTTGGCCCGGTGCCGGATCGTCCGGTGGCGGATCGTCCGGCGTGGGTCCCGGCGGCAGGGGGGCACCCCGGTGGGGGCCCCGGACCGGCGCGCGGGCGGGGCGGCGGGGCCCGGGCTCCGTGGAGCTCCGTGGAGAGGGGCGGGGCCGCTCCGCTTTCCGTTACCGATTCGGATTTCCGTTATCGGTCGCCGGTGGTCGGAGGCAGTATCGCTATCGCTCGTCGGAGCGACCTTTTAACGGCGAAGAAAAATTTCACCGTCCTCCGGGAGCCGTGCGGGGCGCTCGGGCGGGGGGCACGCGGTCCCCCTGCGCCGCCCGCCCCCTCGTGGCGCCGCCCGCCCCCTCGTGGCGCCGCCCGCCCCCCGAGGCCGAGCGTTGCGGGGGCTTGGTGGGGAGGCGGAACGGCGTTAGTTTCCCGCCTCGCGATGCCTCCACCCGACGCGGTCGCCCTCCCCTGAGAAGGAGCCCCTCACGGGGGGTTCCGCGTGCCGTCCGGCGGAGCCGTCCGGCGGAGCCGTCCGGCGGAGAGGCAAGGCGAACCGGCGAGGCCGCCGGTACCCCGCTGTTCCCCTGGAGTACACCCCGTAGACGTGGCTAATACGCCCAAGAAGGTGCGCAAGACGGGCGACGTCGAGCAGCTCAAGCGCAAGCTCTGGCAGGCCATCGTGACGGCCGAGGGGATCTCCCTCGACGCGGAGGTCGACGCCCCGACGCGGCTGCGCGCGATCACGGCGCTCACGCAGGCGTCCATGACGTTCGCCCGGCTCGTCGAGATGACCGACATGGCGGGGTCCCTCGCGAAGATGGAGCGCATGATGAAGGGCGGCCTGACGGTGGAGGAGCTGTTCCGCGGCAGGCCGACCGAAGGCGGGCCGACCGCACCCCCCCCACGCGGCAAGCGCTCCGACGACATCGACCTGGACGACGACCACCTGTGGGAGGAGGGGGGGCCGGAGGCGGCGTTCGGCCGCCCGGCCGGCCGGGCGGCGGGCGACCGGCCCCGGAAGAACGGCAGCGGGGGGG
>DATGQT010000128.1:0-8394 GCA_035304085.1 Rubricoccaceae bacterium | reverse complement strand
CGTAGGTGGGCAACGCCTTCCACGCCGCGGCCGTCGCCGGCTCCGCCAGCGCGGCCTGCGTCACCGGCCGCTGGGTCGCGGCCAAGAGCGCGGCCTGGTCGGCGGGGACGTCGGCGGCGAACTGGGCGTGGAACCGCTCGGGCCGGATGTAGAGGTCCTGCCCGCCGTCCGGCAACGCCACGGGGACCAGGGCGTCCGCGAGCGTGCTCCCGGGGAACTTGCCGCTGAGCGTAAGGGCGGACTCGCCGACGTCCGGGGCGAAGGCCGAGACGTACACCAGCGCCTTCACGTTGGGCTGGCCGGCCGCCGCTTCGGTGATCACCGGCCCCCCGTAGGAGTGGCCGACGAGCACGACGGGCCCCTCGATGGCGCGCACGACCGCCGCCACGGTAGCGGCGTCGCTCCTGACGCTGCGCAGGGGGTTGGGGGCCGCGACGACGCGGTAGCCGTCCCCTTCGAGCTCGGCGATGACGCCGTTCCAGCTCGAGGACTCCGCGAAGGCGCCGTGCACCAGCACGACGGTGGGCCGGGTCCGTGTCTGTGCCTCGGTCTGGCTGGCGGAGAAGAGCCCGAAGGCGACGGAGAGGACGAGGGCGAGGGCGAGTCGCAGGATGGGGCGGTAGAACATCACGTTCCGTGGATGTCCGCCGCGCTCCGTGCGGAGCGCGGCGGGAGGTGCGGCTTACGCGAGCACGCGCGTAGCTGTGGGATGAGCGTCCGTGGCCCCATCGAAGGGGCCGTCGGCCTGGAGGAACGCGAGCAGCTCGGCGTTGACCTGGTCCTGGTGCGTGGCGGTGATGCCGTGCGGGGCGCCCGGGTAGTAGACGTCCTTCGCACCCGGGATGAGCCGGGCCGACTTCACCGCCGAGTCCCGCACCGGCACGATCTGGTCGTCTTCGCCGTGGAGCACGAGCGTCGGCACGTCGAACTTCTTGAGGTCCTCGGTGAAGTCGGTCTCGGAGAAGGCCTTGATGCTCTCGTAGGCGTTCTTGAGGCCGGCCTGCATGCTCCAGAGCCAGAACTGATCGAGCACGCCCTGCGAGACCTGCGCGTCGGGCCGGTTGGCGCCGTAGAACTGGCTCGCGAACCCCTTGTAGAACTGCGAGCGGTCCTGGAAGAGGCTCGCTCGCAGGCCGTCGAAGGCCTCCAGCGGAATGCCCTCGGGGTTGGCATCGGTCCGAAGCAGGAGCGGCGGCACCGCGGCGATCAGGACCGCCCTGGCGACCCGCGAGGTGCCGTGGCGCCCGATGTAGCGGGCGACCTCGCCCCCGCCGGTGGAGTGGCCCACCAGCGTGACGTCGCGGAGGTCGAGCGCCTCGATGACGGCCGCCAGGTCGTCGGCGTAGCCGTCCATGTCGTTGCCCGACGACGCCTGGCCGGATCGGCCGTGGCCGCGCCGGTCGTGTGCGACCACGCGGAAGCCGCGCTGCGCGAGGAACAGCATCTGCCCGTCCCACATGTCGGCGTTCAGCGGCCAGCCGTGCGAGAACGTGACGACCGGGCCCTCGCCCCAGTCCTTGTAGTAGAGCTCGACGCCGTCTTTGGTCTTGATGGTGCTCATGGGGTTTCCCTCGTGGAAGGTGTGGGGAGGAAGGCGGAAAGCCTCTTGCTGGGGGGCACGTTACCGGCCCCCTGCCCACGCCCGCGTCCGGGGGACCCCCTAGTCGGGTCCCTAGTCCGCACGACCGGGGAGGCGAGGGAGGACGACGGGGGACGAGGACCCCGATGAACCAAGCGACGCCCGCCGTTCGGGGTGCGCCGACCACGCGGGCCCCACCCCCCACGACACGAGGGGGGCCGCCCCCACGTGGGGGCGGCCCCCCTCCATCGCCCGCGGCTCCTGTGGAAACCGGGACGCGGGCGCCGGTGGGGGAAACGTCAGGGACGCACCACCGGTGACGTCCGTCGCCGGTGACGGACGTCGCCGGTGGCGTCCGTCGAGGGGGCAGACCGGATTGCGTGCCGCGGCGTTCACGCCTGCGGCCCACAGCGGTAGCTGATCCAGGCCCCGGCGATGACCCCTGCAACGGGCTCCCCCGTCGAAGACCCGCACCTCCGAGCTCCCGGACACCCCGCTCGACGCGAGCGCCCTCCCCTACTCGAACTGGTCGACCTCGCCGGCCATCCGGACGAAGACCTGCCTCCACGACTTCCCGTACGGGTAGAAACCCGCTCGCTCCCCGCTCTGCCACAGGGCCCGCATCTCCGGCGTGTCGATCTTCCAGTCCGGGCGCGCTCTCCTCGTGACCTCGCGCAGGTCCGCGTGCAGCTCAGCGACCGACGGGCGGCCCCAGTACCAGTACCCGTTGTAGATCTTGTAGATCTTCAGCCCGGGCTCCAGCACGAAGGTGTGCGGGATCATGGGCTCGTTGTTCGGATCCGTGTACTCCTCGATGCCGAGGTCCCGTGCAACGACCCGATCCCGGTCGTAGAGGAACGGCCAATCCGCGCCGACCCCGAGCCGGAGGTCGTTGAGCGAGACGAGGTTGCGATCCGTGGTAATGGATACGAGCCGCGTGAAGCCTACGGCGCACTGCTTCGAGAAGGGGACGAGTTGGTGGAGCTGCTGCCTGTCCTTGGGGCAGTAGACGCCCCGGTGGAGGGTGAGCACCATCGGGTCGTCGCCCTGGAGGAACGAGAGCTTCCGAGGCGTGTCCGTGTGGTCGGGGAGTTCGAAGTCCGGGAGTGCCGCGCCGGGGATGACGTCTTCTCTCATGGGGTGGTCCTCGTGGATGGTGGATGGTTCGTCGGGGTGGAGCACGTTAGCGGCCCCCTGCCCACCCCCGCGTCCGGGGGGTCCCCTAGTCTCGTCCCTGGTCGCGCGACCGGGACGCCCGGGGCCGGGAGGGGTCGGGGCCCGCCCTCGCCCGGTCTACGCCGATGCCCTGTTCACTCGGCCATGGAGGGCGCCGCCGAGCTCCCTGCGCGAGCGGATGTCCAGCTTCGCGAACACCTTGTGCAGGTGGTACTCGACGGTCTTGGGGCTGATGAAGAGCTGGCTCCCGATCTCCGGGTTCGTGTGCCCCTCGGCGGCGAGGCGGGCGACCTGCGCCTCCTGCGCGGTGAGGACGTCGCGGGTCTCGGCCGTGCGTCGGAGGACCGTCTCGCCGGTGGCCTTGAGCTCGCGCCGGGCGCGTTCGGCGAAGGCCTCGGCCCCGATGCGGCTGAGCATCTCGTGGGCGACCCGCAGCTGCTCGCGCGCGTCCAGGCGCCGGTTCTCCCGACGCAGCCATTCCCCGAACACGAGGTGAGCGCGGGCCAGGTGCACGACCATCCGGCTGCGTTCGAGCCGCGCGATCGCCTCGCGGAACAGGGCTTCGGCGGCCCCGCCCTCGTTCAGCAGGGCACGCGACCGGGCCAACATGCCGAGGGCCCAGTCGGTGCCGGCGACGCGGGTCCGTTCCTCGAGCCGTCGGAGGGCATCGGCGGCCACCCCTCGGGCGGCGGCGTAGGCGCTCGCCTCCACCAGCTCGACGAGCGACCACCCGAAGCACCCGCGGTCCACGAACTCGCAGGCCGTCCGTGCACCGGCGAGGGCGGCGGGGTAGTCGCCGCGGCCGTTGTGGAGGACGGCGGTCGCGTAGCCCGCCACCCCGATCATCCGCCCCTCGCCCCTGGTAGTCGCGTCCTCGACGCCCGCCGCGATCTGCTGCAACGCCTCCGCCTCCTCGCCGCGCCAGGCGACGAGCACCAGCGACGGGTACCTCAGGGGCGCGTAGCCGGTCGCTGCCGTGATCGAATCGGCCTCCTCCAGCAGCGCCGACGCGGCCGCGAACTCGCCGGCGTGAACGTGCATCCCCGCGCGGTAGACGAGGGCGACGGGCAGGACGCCGAGCGCGCCGGCGTCGCGCGCGAGCTGGACGGCGCGGGTGGCCAGCTCATGCCACAGCTCGTCGTCCCACAGCTCGTGCAGGACGGTCTCCTGGACGACGAGGCACGTGAGCCAGCACCAGCGCACGACGTCGTCCCCGCTGCGGAGCGGCTCATGCCGGAACGTTTGCAACGCCCGCCGCAGGATAGGGGCGCCCGCCTCGTAGCCGTCCGTGAAGCGCGTCGCCACGCCGTCGAGGACGAGGTCGATGGGCCGTGGCGGGCTGGGGCCTGCTGGGGCAGCCCGCGCCGCCGTGGCGACCTCCCGGACGCCTGCTCGCCCGCCGAGAGACCCGGCGGAGATCGCTGCGCCCAGCGCGTAG
This sequence comes from Rubricoccaceae bacterium, assembly GCA_035304085.1. GTDB lineage: Bacteria > Bacteroidota > Rhodothermia > Rhodothermales > Rubricoccaceae > DATGQT01. Next base: position 4,201 of record DATGQT010000128.1, on the reverse strand, counting down.
AGGTACGTCTCGCGCGCCAGCTCGACGTCCAGCGCCTCGAGTCGCACGGCCGCCTCAAGCAGCAACGCCGGGGCGTCCCGCCCGCGCCTCTGCGCGTAGACGATCCGCGCGCGGAGGCGCGCGAGCCACGCGCGCTGCAGGTCGTCCAACGGGCCCAGCTCCGCCACCGCGAGGAGCTCGTTCGCGGCGTCGGGCGCGGCCACCTCGAACTTGGCCTCCGCGGCGGCCAACGCCCGCGCGCTGCGCCGGGCCGGGTCGGCCGTCAACTCGGTCGCTCGCTCGAGGAAGGCCGCCGCGGCGGCCACGCCGCCGCGCCGCCGTGCCCGGTTGGCCGAGTGGTCCAGCTCGTCGGCGACGTCGTCGTCGAGCCCCACGGCCGCATGGGCCCGATGCCAAGCGCGACGGTCCGGGTCGGAAGCGGGATCGGTGGCCTCGGCGAGGGCGCGGTGTACCTCCCTGCGATCCGCCAGGCTCGCCGCCCGGTAGGCGGCCGAACGCACCAGCGGGTGGCGGAACCGCACCCGCTTGCCGAGCTCGATCAGCCCCTCTGCCTCGGCCGGTGCGACGGCGTCGAGGTCGATCCCGAGCCGCTGGGCGGCGCGCCTCAACAACGTCACGTCGCCCAGCGGCTCGGCCGCCGCCGCCAGCAGCAGGCGCTGCGTCTCGGCCGGGAGCGCGTGGACGCGCCGGACGAAGCTCTCCTCGATGCGGCTCGCCAGCGGCCGCGCGTCGGGGCGCGCGAAGCCGCCCGCGAGCTCGGCCGAGGACAGGCCGCGGGGCAGCTCCAGCAGGGCGAGCGGGTTGCCGCGCGTCTCCGCGACGATCCGGTCCCGCACCCGCGCGTCCAGCCGCCCCGGAACCGCCGATTCGAGCAGCGCGCGCGAATCCCCGTCGCTCAGCCCCTCGACCGGGAGCTCCGGGAGCCCCCGCAGCTCCCGCTCCTCGGCCGGCTCCCTGACGGAGAACACGAGGGCCACCGACTCCGCCTGGAGGCGCCGCGCGACGAACGCGAGCACCCGCGCCGACGCGCGGTCGAGCCACTGCGCGTCGTCGACGATGCAGACGAGCGGCCCGTCCGCAGCCACGTCGGACATCAGGCCGAGCACGGCCAGCCCCACGAGGAAGAGATCCGGGGCCTCCCCGGCGCTCAGCCCGAAGGCCGTTCCGACCGCCTCGCGCTGGGGGTCCGGCAGGCGCGTGAGGCGGCCGAGCATCGGCGCGCAGACCTGGTGCACGCCGGCGTAGGCGAGCTCCATCTCGGACTCCACGCCCGCCGCCCGCGCGATGCGACACCCCGACGCGCTCGCCACGAGGTGGTCCAACAGCGCGGTCTTGCCCACCCCCGCCTCGCCGCGTAGGACCAGCACCCGACTCTGCTCCGAACGCACCCCCTCGAGCAGCCGGTCGAGCACGTCGCACTCGTGACGGCGACCGTGCAGCTGCGGCCAATGCTGGGGGCTTGTCGTACCCATCCCTGGATTGTGGGGGGTTCTCGCCGGACAGGGCGAGAGCAGGCCAGGCCTGCCGGGTTCAGCGATCGTCGGGAGGTGAGACGCGAGGGTCACGAGCGAGACGGAAGCCCGATGAGCCTTACGGGAAGCCTTACGGGATGAGCCTTACGGGAAGCCTTACGGGACGGCGCTCACCTGAGGCCGACCAACGCCAAACCCCGACCTCTCGTCCGGCGCTACGGCCCTGACGTGACGGATGCGGGTGGCAAGCTACCACCACGCATGGGCTTGCCGCGAAAATATCGGAGGACGCCGCATCGCGGGGCGCTTCGACGAGGCCGCCGACGAGGCCGCCGACGAGGCCGCCGACGAGGAAGTCGCCGAGGGCGGCGGCGACCTGGAGGAGGGTCCGATGCGAGCGGTCCAGCTGGTCCGCCGTGTAGTCGGACGCGTAGCGGGGGTGTTCGCGGGCGGGCACTACGAGCCGGCGGGCGGGCGGAGGACGAGCGGGCGGAGCGCCTCGGCCAGCTCCTCCGCCCGCTCGGGCTCGTGGCGGAGGTCGACGTAGGCCTGGGCCGGGGCGACGACGTGGAGGCCGGAGGCCGTGCGGGCGCCGTGGAAGACGCCCTCGTCGTCGGGGAGGAGGAGTTGACCGATCGGTCAAGTCCTGGCGATTTAGTCAACCCAACGGCTCCCCCTCCCCCAGGGGCATCGCCCGCTTCGAGGCCGCCCTCCCCCGCCGGCCTGCCAGGACGGGGCCCGCCCGGGTGTCCAAGCGGCGCCGATGAGGCCCCCCGCACGGGTGGCCGTACGGGACGGAAGCACGGAGCCCTCCGGGTACCGCTCACCCGGAGGGCTCCAGACGCGCCCCGGAGCCCCCACCTGGTCGGGCATCGGGGTCCGCGTCTCCCGGCACCGCCACATGCCGGGTCGTTCGTCGCTCTACAAACCAGGGGCCAAGTTGGTGCACACGATGATGCGCGATCTATGCGCACTCCGAGGGGTAATCTCCGCGTTACACGGCTACCTTCGTTCTACTACGTAGATTCACCGATCCCCGCGCCGGGTGCGGGTGGGCGCCCCGGACGGGGCGGACGGCGGGGATAGGAACGGGCCCCGGCGTGTACCTCCTTCTCCACCCACGTATTCGCACGCCCCCTCGGGCCTGTCGCCTCTACGGATCTGATACCCCCCCTGCCCTACCGCGCCCTCCATCACGAGGGCGAGTTCGAGGGGGAGAGGGAGCGGGCGAGCGGTCGTCACCGAGGTCATCGCCCTAATGAGCCCCGCCGGCCGGCCGCCGGTTCGCCATCACGCGTCCCCGCGCGCAGCGCCGACGACGTGGTCGCCGTGGACACCCACCGTGGGCACCCACCGTGGACACCCACGAACCCCGCCTCCAGCTTCTCACGTGGAGCCTCTCGCGGGGGGGGAGGGCGCCCCAGCGTGAAGACCGCGCGAAGGAGTTAGACCCCGGCCCCCGCCCGTGTCAATACGGTCGTCGCCGGTCAGCGGGAGACTGGCGGCGGGCCGTCCCCGATCCGAACGGGACTGGGAACGACCCCCTCGGACCCGCCCTTCCCCTCCTACGGTCCGAGCACGGGGGTAACCCCGGGGGCGCGGCCGCTCGTGGTGGGACGGCCGCGCCCCTCCTCCCTCCGCCCATGCCGCCATGCTCGTCGTCCTCCTCGCCATCGCCGGCGTCGTCGTAGCCGCTCTCGCGGGCGCCGCCTACTCCACGATCAGGCTGAGGGGGCGGTGACCCGCTGAGGGGCGGTGACCCGCACCGTCCCCCTCCCCTTCGTCGCCCGCGCCGCCGACGTGCCCTACCGCGCCACGCCCTACCGCGCCACGCTCTACCGCACCACGCGGTGGCAGGCGGCGGGGGTGCGGGGGCGCCGGTGAGCACGAGCTCGCGGCCCTCGCGCAGCGCCACGAGCCCGTTGTGCCGCCGGGCGTCGCCGCACCCCCGGAGACGCTCTAGCGAGCAGACGCTCTAGCGAGCCCGTACGAGCCGGCGCGTGTCCGAGAACGTCTCGCCCCGGACGCGGACGAGGTAGAGGCCGCTGGCGAGGGCCCGGCCGTCGACGGTGAACGCGTGCTCGGCGCCGGCCTCGAGGGGGCCGTCGTGGAGGAGCGCCACGCGGCGGCCGAGGACGTCGTAGAGCGCCACCGTCACCGCCTGCGCCTCGGCCACGCGGAGCGTGAGACGCGCGGACGCCCGGGTCGGGTTGGGGTGGACGTCGCCGAGGGCGTAGCCGCCGGGGAGGCCGAGGGCGGCGTCCGCCTCGGGGCCGCCGGGGGCGACGGTCACGGTGAAGCGGCCGGTCCAGCCGGTGGCCTCGGAGGTGAAGGCGTAGCTGGTGTCGGCGCGGAGGTCGACCTCCGCCCCCGTCACGCCGTCGCGGAGGCGGAGGGCCCAGGCGTCGGGGACGCCGTGGAGCGCCCACGAGAGGGCGAACGTGCCGCCGTGGTTGGCGAAGAAGTCGACGGGGACGACGGTGCCGGCCCGGCGCGCGGGCGCGTACGGGAGGGAGCGGACGGCCTGGCGGTACGGCGCGCCGTCGCGCTCGCCGACGGGGGCGAGGAGGGCGACGGTGGCGGCGCGGGGGTACATCTTCGAGCCGTCGTGGCGGTCCCAGCCGGGCGCGGCGTCGTCGCGGAAGCGGAGGAGCGCGGCGTGGTCGGCCACGGCGTCGCCGTTGTCGGCGACGCCGTCGAGGCGGAGGGCGAGGCGGGCCTCGCGGGGG
>DATGQT010000127.1:0-13107 GCA_035304085.1 Rubricoccaceae bacterium | reverse complement strand
CGTTACTGCCCTAGCGGCACGTACTGCCCGTCCGGCCCGATGGTCATCCCCGGCGGCGGCGGCTCCTGGGGGAACTGCCCGAGCGGCGGCTCGCCCGTCCAGTCGTCGGGGACGTAGTGGACGTGGTTCCCGTGCGAGATGGGGTGGTACCCCAGCGGGCTGACGACGCCGCGCTCGGAGGCCCACCACCCCAGCACGTCGCCGAGGACGAAGAACAGCAACAGCGCGAGGGCGGCGAAGAGGGCGAGGCGGACCTTCTGCCGGGAGGTCATGGTAGGGGAGACGACACGGGACGCCGCAAAGATACCGGCGCTCCCCGGCGCGAGCCGGCCCCCTCCCGCTCACCCTCCGCTCGAACCGTGATCGTCGTCGTGATGGGCGTCGCCGGTGCCGGGAAGACCACCGTCGGGCGGGCACTGGCCGCGCGCCTCGGCTGGCCCTTCGCCGACGCCGACGCCTTCCACAGCGCCGAGGCCGTCGCGAAGATGGCCCGCGGCGAGGGGCTCACCGACGCCGACCGCGCCCCCTGGCTCGGCCGTCTCCGCGCCCTCATCGAGCGGCACCTCGCCGAGGGCCGGCCCCTCGTCCTCGCCTGCTCCGCGCTCAAGGCGCGCTACCGCCGTACCCTCGCCCGCGAGGGCGAGCCCGTCCGCTTCGTCTGGCTCGACGCCCCGGCCGACGCCCTCGTCGAGCGGCTCGAGTCCCGCCCCGGTCACTTCGCCGGGGCCGACCTCCTCGACAGCCAGCTCGCCGCCCTAGAGCCGCCCGGGAACGCCCTCCGCCTCGACGCCCGGGAGCCGCCGGAGCGCCTCGTCGAGGCCGCCGTCGCGGCGCTGGGCCTGGAGGAGTGAGTCAGCCGCCCGCGCGCTCGCGGCGCCGGCTCTTCCGGGCCGCCGCCTGGCCTTCGGCGTTTGCCTGCCCGTCCCTCCGCGTGGCGCGGCCCTTCTTGCTGCCGCCTCGGCGGGCAGCGGCGTCCACGTCGCGCTTCTGGCGGTAGAGGTCGAGGTAGCTCGGGACCTCGTAGCGGTCCCCGTAGATCTCCCGCATCTTCTCCCAGCGGAGCCGGCAGGCCAGCTTGAACGCGGTGTCCTCGCCGTACTTCTTGATCGAGAACGACGTCCCGCGCGCGACGCCGGGCTCGGGGTTCCACGAGACGGCGTAGACCTCGTGCTTGACCCCGCGGCGGTCCCGCTTGAACGTGCGCGAGATGCCGACGACCCCCGTCGCGTTGTTCTTGTTGGCGCGGATGAGGCGGCGGCGGGGGGCGGCCTCGGGGAGCGCGGCCACCTCGGCCTCGAGCGTCTTCCGGTAGGCGACGGCCTGCGCGAACGCCTCCTCCTTCCCGCCGTGGAGGCGGTCGGAGAACAGCCGGGAGTAGGTCTTGCCGTGGCGGTAGACGCGGACCTGCCACCCGTGTGTGGAGTCCGAGTCGATCCGGATGACACCTTTGGATCTGGGCATGGCGGGACGGGGCGAGGCGGGAGACGGGGCGAGAGGTGGACCTCGGAGGCCAGCGGACGGAGCGCGTCCAACCGGCCTCCGACGGGTAGCCATCTGCGCGGCTGAGAAAAATATAGTGCGCAGGCGCAAACCGGTAAATAACAGAATGCTGGGGCTGCACCCCGAGGTCGCACGTGGCCGCGGAAGGGTGCGGAAGCCGGGCGCCGACGAGGCCGTGCCGTGGCTGGGGTGACGAGGTCGAGGAGGGATGGCCAAAGGGCCAGACACGGAGCGCCCGAGGGGTTTCCCCTCACCCCAGAGTTTCGGCCGGCTCGCTCGGCCGCTCGAAAAGCGCGCGGCCCCTACAGCTTCCGGTCCTTCCAGCTGATCCGCGGGAACAGCGCGATCACGGCCGGCAGCGTCGCCATGTACGCGAAGAGGTACGCCTCGAAGAGGGGGAAGGCGCGGAGGAGCCCCCGCCGGCCGCCGTGGCCGAGCGCCGCCCACAGCAGCGCCGCGTCTGCCCCCGCCTTCGCCGCGACGGCCGCGATTCCGGCCCAGGGCGCCACGAAGAGCGCCGCGAGCGGGAGGAGGTGGGCGAGGTGGGCCACGGCGTAGGCGCCGTAGACCCACGCCGGCGCCCACAGCCCGCCGCGCGCCCACCGCCGCCGCTGCGCGTACGCGTCGCGCCAGCGCGCCAGCGGGAGCGTCGTCGTGCGGAGGCCGGGGTCGAAGGGGTAGCGCACGCGGAAGCCGGAGCGCTCGGCGACGGTGCGGAAGAGCACGTAGTCCTCCGTAACCGAGAAGGGGAGGGCCGGGTAGCCGCCCACGGCCTCGTAGGCCGCCCGCCGCAGCGCCATGTTGTTCCCCATCGCCGTCACCGGCCGCCCCGTCTCGACGAGCACCGAGCACGTGGCGAGGAGGAACGCCCAGTCCAGCGCCTGCACCGCCTCGAACGTCGTCCGGTGCGCGACCTCGGCGTGGCCGCATACCAGCCCCAACTCGGGGTCGTCGAAGTAGGCGACGTGGCGGCGGACCCACCCCGGCGGCGGCGCGCAGTCGGCGTCGGTGACGATGAGGAGGTCCTCGTCCGAAGCCTCGACGGCGGCGTGGATCGCGTTGGCCTTCCCTACGAGGTGCCCCACCGGCTCCGGCACGGCGACGTAGCGGACGGGAGGGGAGAGGGAGAGCGGGGGAGCGGGTGAAAGGGAGATACGCTCCTCTCCCTCTCTCCCCCTTGCCCCCTTTCCCCCTTTCACAGAGACCTCTCCGGCGAGGACGGGCTCCGCTCGCGCTCCCCGCCGCGCGTAGCGGCGCACGACGGCGGCCGTCCCGTCGGTCGAATGGTCGTCGGCGACGTAGATCGTGAGGTGGTCGGGCGGGTAGTCCTGGGCGAGGAGGGCGTCGAGGCAGCGGCCGAGGCGGGCCTCCTCGTTCCGCGCGGCCACGAGCACGCCCACGCGCGGGAGCGGCTCCCGGGCAGGCGGCGGCCCCCCCGGCGCCCGCGCCGCCCACCACGCCATCGCCAGCATCAGCGCGCCGTAGAGGCCGACGGCGGCGAAGAGGACGACGAGGAACGGGGTCATCGGGGGACGGGGTCAGAGGGCGGCGAGGCGCCAGCCGCTCGCGCGAAGGCGGGGCAGCGCGCCATCCAGCGCAGCGCGGGCGACGGCGCCGGCCGCGCCGCCCTCGTGGAGGACGACGACCGCGCCCGGCCGCGCCCGCCGGACGATCCGCCGGGCCACCGCCTCCGGCGCCGCCGAAGCTACGAAGTCGCCCGGCATGAGGTCCCAGAGGACGACCCGCCGGCCGGTCGCCCGGCACCAGCGGGCGAGGGCGGGGGTGAGGTGCCCGTACGGCGGCCGGACGTCGCGCACCGGCGCCCCCGTCAGGTCCTCCAGCGCCGCCGCGGCCCGTACGAACCCATCGAGCAGCGCCTCGCGCGGCGCCCGCCAGGGATCGTCGTGGGTCCAGCCGTGGACGCCCACGCGGTGCCCGGCCCCGGCGGCGGCGCAGACGAGCGCCGGATGCCGCGCTGCCCTCTCGCCGAGGAAGAAGAACGTCGCCTTCGCCCCGTGGGCGTCGAGGCGGCCGAGGAGCGCGGGGAGGTCGTCGCCGGGCCCGTCGTCGAACGTGAGGTGGAGCCGCGGCGCGCCGTCGGCGTCGCGCCGCGGGCCGCGCACGACGACGCCGGGGAGGAGCGGCGCCGCGAGGCGGGGGAGGTCGTGGAGGAGCGGGAGGATGGGAGAAAGGGGGAGTGGGAGAAAGGGGGAAGGAAGCTACACCGTTCCCCCTCTCGCCCTTTCTCCCTCTCTCCCTCTCCTCACCGCGCCACCCGCCGCCCCTTCCACTCGTAATGCCCCAGCGCGCCGGCGGCGGCGAGGACGACGATGTAGGGGACGTGGAGCACCTGCTCGGGGAGGAAGAGGCCGAAGAGCCGCCGCCGCCCGAAGTGCCGGCACGCCGGCCACAGCAGCGCCGCCTCGGGCAGCACCTTCAGCGCGAACGCCGCCCCGAGCCACGGCGCGAGCGCCGGGGCGAACGGGAGCGCGAGGGCGCCGGCGAGGAGGCCGGCGTAGAACAGGTAGATCGCCACGAACAGCGCCACGAGCCGCTTGTTCGGGTAGTGCGCCCCCTTCGACGCCCACCGCCTCCGCTGCTGGAAGAACGCGCGGGGCGACGGCGCGGGGTCCGTGTCCACCACCGCCTCGGGGGCGGCGCAGAACCGGACGCGGTGCGGGGTGTGGTCGTGGATCCGCTGCATGAGCAGCTCGTCGTCGCCGCTGGTGAGGTGGTCGATGCCCGAGAAGCCGCCGAGCGCCTCGAACACGTCCTTCCGGTACGCCACGTTGGCCCCGTTGCAGATCGTCGGCCGCCCGGCCCCGATGGCGCCGGCGCCGACGGCGACGAGGCCGAGGAACTCGAGCGCCTGGAGGCGGGCGAACAGCCCGCCGCCCGTCCGGTAGCGCACCGGCCCCGAGACGAACGCCGTCACCGGCCCCGCCTCGGGGTCGGCGTCGAGGTCCGGGAAGCCGGCGGCCATCGCGCGGAGCCAGCCGGCGGGGACGGTGCAGTCGGCGTCGGTGGTGAGGATGAGGGGGCCGCGGGCGTGGGCGATCCCCTTCTCGATCGCGCGCTTCTTGTGCGCCCGCGTCCGCTCGAGGTTCTCGGGCATGTGGAGGAGGCGGAGGCGCTCGGGCGCCTCGGGCACGTCGCTGCCGGCCGGGACGGGCGCGTTCACCCGTTGCATCAGCCGCTCGACGACGGCCGGCGTGTCGTCCTCCGAGAGGTCGTCCACCACGATCACCTCGAACCGCTCGGCCGGGTAGTCGCACGCGAGGACGGTGTCGAGGCAGCGCGCGATGACGGCGGCCTCGTCCCGCGCCGGCACGATCACCGAGACGAAGGGGAGTGTCGAGGGGGTAGCGGGATCGACCACGGACCACGGACCACGGACCACGGACCACGGACTCCACCTCACCACCCGCCGGAAGCCGACGGCGAACGTGCCGATGACGGCGGCGTAGACGGCGCCGAGGAGGAGGAGGGCGGCGCCGGGCGCGGTCATGCCGGCACGGGCGCGGGCTCCTCGGCGACGGGCACCGGGGCCGCCGGCGCCGCGGCGAGGCGGAGCCGCGGCAGGAGCGCCAGCCCCGCCAGCGCCGGCACCAGGATGTTCACGGCGAACAGCCCGAGCGAGGCGTTGAACGCCGCCGCCTCGGCCACGCCGTAGAGCCCGAGGAAGAACACCGCCGCACTCTCGCGCACCCCGAGGTCGCCCAGCGTCACCGACGGGATCGCGCTCTTGGCGAAGAAGACGAGCGCGACGCCGACGTACGACGCCAGCACGGGCGCCCCCGGGTCGAACGCGCGCACGAGGAGGACGAACTGCGTCGAGAAGACGGCGTAGCGGAGGGCCGAGAGGGCGAGGAGCCGCGCGGCGTCGGCGCCGTCGAACCGGTCGAGCGTGGCGAGGGCGCGGCGGGGCCGGGCGAAGGGGAGCAGCGCCGAGAGCACGCGGCGGCCGAGGCCGGGGTGGAGCAGGCACACGAGGAGCCCCGCCGTCCCCCCCGCCGCCACGGCGACCACGCCGGCCCACGCCACCGCCGCCAGCTCGACGTCCGCCGCGAAGAAGAACGGGAGGGCCGCCAGCCCGAAGACGAGGCAGCACGCCAGCGTCGCCATCCGCTCGGCGAACGTGAGCGCCGCCGAGGCGCCGGCCGGCACCTCGCGCAGGTAGAGCGCCCGGCCCACGTAGTCGCCCACACGTCCGGGCGTGAGCTGGCCGAGGGGGTAGCCCGACACCACCGCCGCCAGCGCCGTCCGGAAGCGGACCGCCGGCGCTATCCGCACCACGAGCCGGTGCCAGCGGTACGCCTCCAGCCCCACGTTCACCGGCAGCAGCGCCAGCGCCGCCAGCGCCCACCCGTGGCTCGCCTCCCGCCCCGCCCGCGCGATCTCCCCCCAGTCGACGACGAAACCGAGCGCCGCCAGGGCGCCCGCCGTGAGCAGCAGCTTGAGGACGTAGAGGCGGCGGGGCACGCGGGCGCGAGGCTGGGGGGAGGGGGACGGACTAAAGCTACGGGACGCGAGCGGGCACGGGTGCTGAAGGGCGCGCGAAGGTTCGCCCGCGAGCCGGAACGGTTCCCGCGCGCCCGCCTGAATTCGCACCGAACCGCGTCAGCGGAACAGCGGGAGCAGGTCGCGGAAGTCGTAGACGATGTGGAGGCTCGTCAGCACGATGCCCTCCGGGCTCAGCCCCACCAGCCCCCCCACCACCGGGCGGTCCCGGTCCACGTTGACGAAGTTGATCCCGACGCCGGCCGACGGCCGCAGCGGCACCCGCCCGTCCTCGTCGGCCTCGACGTCCTCCTCGAACGAGACGGCCAGCTTGAACTGGTCCGTGATGTCGTCGTAGCTGCTCCCGACGTCGGCCGTGAGGACGCCGTCGATGGCGTAGCGGCCGAAGAGCTCGGCGAGGGGGAAGCGGATGCCGGCGCCGACGGCGAGGAGGTCGCGCCCGAAGAACCGCTCGCCGGCGTAGCCGGGCAGCAGCGCGTCGTCGAGGGCGGGGCGGTAGAAGAACGGGAGCCGGTTGCCGTCGGGGTCGTCGTCGGCCCGCGTCACGGCGGCGACGGCGCGCCCGAAGGCGACGACGCGCCGGCCCATCACCGGTTGGAACCCGAACACGCGCACCTGCACGCTGTTGAACTGGAGGTCGTGGCCGTCGAGGCCGAAGAACCTCCGGAACGAGGCCTCGGCCAGCATGCCCTGCCGCGTCATCACGACGCGGTCGCGCGTGTCGTGCCCCACCTCGATCCCCGCCGAGAGCCCGTAGCGCGACATCCCTTCGAGCCGGTTGAGGTGCTGGATGCTCTCGAACGTCGGGAACGTCGTCGTGTCGTCGTCGGCGTCGGCGAAGCCGCTGAGCTTGTCGTAGAGCAGGCGCACGCCGGGCTGGAGGAGGAGGCCGGAGTGGCCGAAGGGGTACCACCCCACACGGCCCTCGACCTGCCCCGAGGTGAAGTCGAGGTCGAGCCGGTCGTCGCGGTCGGACGTCGGTCCCAGCCCGTAGAACCGCTGGCGCGACGAGGTGCGGACGCGCCCGCCGAGGAGGCCGTAGAGCGGCGCCTCGTAGGGGTCGCGCGTGTAGAGGTGGGCCGAGACGCTCTGGAACCGCTGCGACAGCCGGGCGCCGAGCTCGATCTCGCTCCCCTCCCACCCGAGGTTCCGGATGCCGACGCCGCCCGCGACGCCGAACCCGCGTGAGGACGACCACAGCGCCGCGGGCTCGAAGCGCGGGAGGATCTCCACCGCCGCCCGCGCCGCACCGGGGCGCGTGGTGTCGGCCGGGGCGACGGGGCGGCCGGGGATCGGGGGGGGAAGGGCCGCCGAGGCGGTGGGGGCGCCGAGGAGGGTGAGGGCGCCGAGGAGGGCGAGGAGGAGGTGCAAGGCGGCTGCCGGAGAGGTGAGGGCGGGAAGATAGGGGAGGGACGAGGGGCGACGGACCACGGACCGCGCGCCGGCCCGCACAAAAATTCGGGGGTGAAAGGACGCGGAGCCGCCGGCTATCTTCGACCGTCGAGCCGTCCCACCGTCCATCGCCCGCCGTCCGTTGTCCGCCGCCACTTCCCCCACCGTCCTCGTCGTCGGGGGCGGGGGGCGCGAGCACGCGATCCTCCACGCGCTCGCCCGAAGCCCCCGCCGCCCGACCCTCCTCTGCGCCCCCGGCAACGCCGGCACCGCCGCCCTCGCCGAGAACGTCCCCGTCGCCGCCGACGACGTCGAGGGGCTCGTGCGGCTGGCCCGCGAGCGGGCCGTGGACCTCGTCGTCGTCGGGCCGGAGGCGCCGCTGGTGGCGGGGCTCTCCGACCGCCTCGACGCCGCCGGCGTCCGCGTCTTCGGGCCGAGCGCGGCGGCGGCGCGGCTCGAGGGGTCGAAGGCGTTCGCCAAGGCGTTCATGCAGCGCCACGGCGTCCCCACCGCCCCCTGCCGCACGTTCACGCGCGACGACTACGACGCGGCCCTCGCCTACGTCGACGCCCACCCGCTCCCGGTCGTCCTCAAGGCCGACGGGCTGGCCGCCGGCAAGGGCGTCCTCGTCGCCGCCACGCGCGACGCCGCCCACGACGGCCTCCGCCAGCTCCTCCGCGACGGCGCCTTCGGCGAGGCCGCCGCCGAGGTCGTCGTCGAGGCGTTCCTCGACGGCGAGGAGGCCAGCGTCTTCGCCGTCACCGACGGCGCCGACTACGTCCTCCTCGCGCCGGCGCAGGACCACAAGCGCGTCGGCGAGGGGGACACCGGCCCGAATACGGGCGGGATGGGCGCCTACGCCCCCGCCCCCGTCGTCACCCCGCGCGTGCTGCGGCAGGTCGAGGACCGCGTCGTCCGCCCCGTCCTCGACGGGATGCGCGCCGAGGGCCACCCCTACCGCGGCGTCCTCTACGTCGGCCTCATGATCACGGCCGACGGGCCGCAGGTGGTCGAGTTCAACTGCCGCTTCGGCGACCCCGAGGCGCAGGTCGTCCTCCCCCTCGTCGAGAGCGACGTGCTCGACCTCTTCGACGCCGCGGCCGACGGGCGCGTGCGCGAGGCCGCGGTGCGGCAGCGCGACGGGGCGGCGGCGTGCGTCGTCCTCGCCTCGGCCGGCTACCCGGGCGACTACGAGAAGGGGAAGCCCGTCGAGGGGCTGGAGGAGGCCGCGCGCCACGCGCTCGTCTTCCACGCCGGGACGCGGGCCGAGGGCGGGCGCGTCGTCACGAGCGGGGGGCGCGTCTTCGGCGTGACCGGCCTCGGCGGCACCCTCCAGGAGGCGCTCGACCACGCGTACGCGGCGGCCGACGCCATCCGGTTCGAGGGCAAGACGCTCCGCCGCGACATCGGGCAGAAGGGCCTGGCCCGGCTGGCCGGATGAGGCTTCACGGCGGGCAACTCCCCCCGTTCTTGCAGCCGTCGCTTCGCTCAAGGCCGCAAGAACTGTCCCCCTCGGCTGAGGGGGACAGCCGCGCGAAGTGTGAGGGCGAAGCCCGATGCGAGGGCGGCGGGGGGAGCCGGCACGGCGGCTTCTTGCTCCCGCTGCTCCTCCTCCTCAGCGCCTGTGTCGCCCCGGAGCAGACGGTGATCCCCGTGCCCGCCGACACCACCGCCCGGGCGGTCGTCGAGGTCGCCCGCTTCCGCGACGCCCGGGCGCTGGCGGCCGACCCCGCCGGGCGGCTCTACGTCGTGGACGCCGCCGAGGCGGTCGTCGTCGTGCTCACGCCGGAGGGCGCGCGGCTCCAGACCTTCGGCGGGCCGGGCTCGGGCGACTACGGCCTCCTCGAACCCTCCGGCGTGGACCCCACCAACGGCCTCGAATGGTTCGTGGCCGACGCCGGCAACGCCCGCCTCCAGCGGCTGTCGCACGACGGCCGGCTCATCGAGACGATCCCCGTGCCGGCGGGGGAGCCGCGCGCCGTCGGGCAGCCGGAGCCGGGGCGACTGCCGCGGGGCGAGCCGGAGGGCGGGCTGCGCGGGCGGCCCGTGGCCGTGGCCGCCGGCCCGGCCGAGACGCTCTACGCCGTCGAGGCCGAGCGGGGCGTCGTGCTGCAGTGGGAGGGCCGCCGCCTCGCCCGGATCCTCGGCGCCGACGGCCCCAATGCCCTCGCCGAGCCCACCGACCTCGCCGTGGCCTCGGACGGAACGCTGTTCGTCGCCGACCGTGCGCGGGAGGCCGTCCTCGTCTACTCCAGCCTGGGTGTCTTCCGCCGGGCCGTCCCCGGCGAGGCCGCGGGCGGCGTCCGTGCCGTCGGGCTGGCGCGGGGGCCGGAGGGGGCGCGGCTCCTCGTCGTCGGGCCACGCGCCGTGGCCGTCCACCGTGCCGAGGGCGGGCTGGTAGAGGTCGTGCCGGTGGCCGTCGTGGAGGAGCTGGTGGACGCGGCCGTGGCGGCGGGCCGCCTCTACGTCCTCACGCCGACGCGGCTGCTCCGGGTGGAGTAGGCGGCGGGATTGGCCTCGGAGGCCCGCCGCTAGCGCCGTTATCTTCGCCGCCCCGAGCCTGCCCGCGTCGCCCCCGTCCTCCGCTACCCTCCGTTTCGTCCGCTCCGGCGGCCTCGCCGGCCGTCAGCCGATGGGGGTTCGTCGCCTGTTCCTGCCGCTCGTCCTGCTCGCCGCGTGCGCGGCGGGGCGGGGTGCGCAGGCACAGCCCGTCCCCGAGGGCCCCGGCCTCGGCGCCGTCCGCGACACGTTCCGGGTGGCCGACGGCCCGGCGTTCCAGCTCCGCCCGAACGTCGTCCCCGGCTCCGAGGCCCTCTGGCTCCTCCGCTCGGGCCTCGTCCCCGCCCGCCTCGGGCCCGGCGACTACCGGCTCGACTACCCCTCCGGCGCGCTCACGCTGGGGGAAGTGGCCGCGGACTCCGCCGCCGTCCTCGCCGTCCACTACCGGACGCTCCCGGCGCTCCCCGCCGTCGCCCGGCGCGTCCTCACGGAAGAAACCGACTCCCTCGGGAGGCAGGAGGTCGAGGAGCAGGCGCCGGCGGAGCCCGAGCCCCTGTTCGGCGAGGCGCGGCTGGAGCGGCGCGGCTCGATCTCGCGCGGCATCACGGCCGGGAGCAACCGCGACGTGAGCGTCGAGAGCGGCCTGCGGATGGAGCTCTCCGGGCCGATCACGGACGACGTGACCGTCCAGGCCGTCCTCACCGACGCCAGCACGCCCATCCAGCCCGAGGGCACGACGCAGCAGCTCTCCGACTTCGACCGCGTCTACGTCCAGCTCGACGCCCCCGTCGGCACGGCGCGGCTGGGCGACGTCGACCTCGCCTACACCGACGGCGTCTTCGCGTCGCTGACGCGGAAGATCCAGGGGGCGGCCGTCGAGGGGGCGGTCCCGGCCTTCGGCGCGTTCGCGGGCGGGCACGTCCGCGCCGCCGGCGCCACCACGCGCGGCATCTTCCAGAGCCAGGACGTCACGCCCGTCGAGGGGGTGCAGGGGCCGTACCGCCTGCGCGGGCGGCAGGGCGAGGAGTTCGTCGTCGTCATCGCCGGCAGCGAGCAGGTCTACCTCGACGGCCGGCTGCTCACGCGCGGCGAGGCCCACGACTACGTGATCGACTACGCCACGGGCGAGCTGACCTTCACGCCGCGCCACCTCATCACCGCCGAGCGCCGGATCACCGTCGACTTCGAGTACACCACGAGCCGGTTCACGCGCACCCTCCTCGCCTTCGACGCCGGGGCGTCGTTCTGGCCCGCGGCCGAGGCCGGGACGGAGGCCGCCCGCGGGCGCCTCGCCGTCACCGTCCTCCGCGAGGCCGACGCCGCCTCCTTCGGCGACGAGCTCGGGCTGACCGAGGCCGACCTCGACGCCATCGCCGCCGCCGGCGACGAGGCCGTGCTCGTGGACGGCGCCGAGCGCGTCCCCTTCGACCCCGAGAGCCCGTTCGTCCTCTACACCCGCCGCGACACCCTCTTCGCGGGCGAGACGTACCGCGTCTTCGTCCCCGCCACCGCCGCGGCCGACTCCGTCTTCCGCGTCCGCTTCTCGCGCGTGGCCGACGGCACGGGGCAGTACCGGCGCGGTGCGCAGGCCCTCAACGGCATCCTCTACGAGTGGGTCGGCCCCACCGGCGGCGACTACGTCTCCTCCCGCCTCCTCCCCGCTCCGCAGGCCCGCCAGGTCGTCGACGTGCGCGGGACGCTGGAGCCGCTGCCGGGGGTGGTGGCCTTCGGCGAGTGGGCCGGCTCGCTCCACGACGTCAACACCCTCTCGTCGCTCGACGGCGGGGACGACGACGGCTTCGCGGGCCTCGCCGGCCTTCGCCTCCAGCCGGCCGATTTCCTCGGCGGCGAGCTCGCGGGGGAGGTGCGCCACCGGAGGCAGGGCGCCCGCTTCGCGGCGTTCGACCGGACGCGCCCCGTCGAGTTCAACCGGCTCTGGAACCTCGGCCGCGCCGGCACCGACCCCGGGGGCGTCCCGCTCTCGACGGCCCTCGCCCTCGACTACCGTTTCGACGTGGCCGCCAGCGACGACGGCTTCAGGGGCGAGGAGGGGCTGTTCCTCCGCCAGCGCGGCGTGATCAGCCGGCCGGTGCTGCAGGGCCGCCTCACGCCGCTGATCGGCTACGAGCAGGAGCGCCGGGAGCAGGACGTGATCGGCGCCGACAGCCTCGCGTTCGGCTCGTTCGCCTTCCGGGAGGTGCGCCCCGGCCTGGCGTGGGCGTCGGGGCCGCTCACGGCCTCGGGCTCCGTCGCCTACCGCTGGGAGGAGGACCGGCTCGGCGGCCGCCTCGCCCCCTCGGCGCAGGCGACGACGCTGGAGACGACCGTCGGCTACCGCCCCACGGGCACGCTGACGACGGAGGCGCGCGTGGCGTACCGCTTCAAGGACGCCGAGGCGCCCTTCGAGGCGCTTGGGCAGGAGGACGGCGAGAGCCTGGCGATCCGCTGGACGGGCCGTGCCGTGCCGCTCCAGCGGGCCGTCGAGGCGAGCGTCCTCTACGAGGCGCTGACGGAGCGGACGCCGCTGCTCCAGGAGACCTACCTCCTCGTCGGCTCCGAGCTGGGCGAGTTCGTCTGGCGCGACGGCGAGGGCGAGCCGCGCCCCGGCGAGCCCGATGGGGTGGCGCAGGTGGACGAGTTCTTTCCCGAGACGACCCCACTGGAGGGCACCTACGCCCGCACCTTCGTGCCGTCGGACGAGCTGTTTCCGACCATCGGCGTGACGGGGCAGTTCCGCCTCCGCCTCGACCCCGGCCGCCTCTTCGAGCGCGAGGACCCGCGCCCCCTCGCCCGCGCCCTCCGCCTCGTCCAGAGCCAGACCACGCTCGACGTGCGCGAGCAGAGCACCGACCCCGAGATCCGGAGCGTGCTCCTCCTCGACCCCGCCTTCCTCCAGCAGCGCGAGGGCCGCGTCACGGCCGCGGGCGACACGCTCGCGCCGGCCACGATTAACGGCCGCTTCCGCGTGGGGCAGGACTTCACCTTCTTCCCGCAGAGCACGCGCTACGGCCTCCGCCTCGCCCTCGCCCACCTCACCAGCACCGCCCGCCTCGCCGCCGGCCTCGAAACCCGCCTCCTCCGCACCGCCCGCCTCGACGCCGGCGCCGCCCTCGGCGGCCCCTTCCGCGCCCGCCTCGTCGGCACGGCCGAGCGGAACCGGGTGGTGAGCGCGCTCTTCGCCTCGCGCACGTTCGA
>DATGQT010000126.1:0-10315 GCA_035304085.1 Rubricoccaceae bacterium | reverse complement strand
CCGCGTCGCCCTCCTCCACGCCGGGCCGCTGGGGGCGGGCGCGCACGTGCTCGTCGTCGAGGGGTCGTCGCTGCCGTCGGGGCTCTACGTCGTCCGCGTGACGGGGGAGGCCTTCACGGCCGCCCGCCGCCTCGCCCTCGTACGGTAGGGGTCAGAGCAGCCGCCGGAGAAGAGCGACGAGCAGGCTCAGGAGCGCCGAGGCGAGGAGCATGGACGTGATGGGGAAGTAGAGCCGCACGTTCTCCCGCTCGACGCGGACGTCGCCCGGCAGCCGGCCGAACCAGCCGAGAGCTCCGCCCCACACGAGCAGCCCCACCACGACGACGGCGAGGCCGGCGACGACGATCCAGAAGCCGAGCGGCTGGCGGTCCATCTACCGGTACACCTCGGCGAAGCGGCGGCGCTGCTCCTCGTCGCCGAGCACGACCAGCTCCGCGCCCTGCTCCAGCGGGGTCGAGGCCGGGGGGTTCGTGACGACGTGGCCGTCGCGCTGGATGGCGAGGACGAACAGCCCCGTGCGCGCGCCGATCTCGCTCTCGGCCAGCGTCCGGCCCACGAGCCGGCGGGGCAGCGGGAGCGTGGCGAGGTCGAAGCCGCCGCCGATCACGGAGAGCTCGCGCTCGTCGAGGCGGGCCACGACGGCGGCGACGCCGAGCGAGGTGTAGCTGAGCGCGAAGTCGGCGCCGGCGCGGTGGACGGCCTCGACGTTGCGCTCGTAGGTGATCCGGCTGACGATGCGGATCTCGGGGTTGAGCCGGCGGCAGTAGGCCGCGAGGTAGATGTTCATCGGGTCGTCGTGCGTCGTGAGCACGACGGCCGGGGCCTCCTCGATCCCCGCCTCCTTGAGGAGGTCGTAGTCGGCGGCGTCGCCGCAGAAGACGGGGGCGATGCCCTCGAGGTGCTCGGCCAGGGCGGGGTCGCGCTCGACGAGGTGGACGGGCACCTCCTTCTCGAGCAGCGCGTGGGCGGCGGCGCGGCCCACCTTCCCCGCCCCCACCACGAGCACGGGGTTCACGTTGAAGTCGTAGATGAGGAGGAGGTCGTCGAGGGCGTCGAGCTGGGCGCGGGTGCCGGTGACGACGGCGATGCTGTGGTCGGTGAGCGGGGTGTCCGGGCGGGCCGGGAGCAGCCGCCCGCGCTCCCACACCCCCACGACGCTGACGCCGATGTGCTCGCGGAGGTGGGTCTCGCGGACGGCCTTCCCGGCCAGCGGGGTGTGGCGCACGGGCAGCTCGGCCAGGAGGAGGTCGCGGTAGCGGCCGACGACGTGGGTCTGGGCGTGGACGGCGTCGACGCGGGCGGCGAGCTGCTCGCCGAGCCACCGCTTCAGCGGGAGGACCTCCGTGGCCCCGCTCAGCTGGAGCACGTCCTCGGACTCCTCCCGCTCGGCGACGGCGTAGACGGGCACCTCGGGCGCGACCTCGCGCACGGTCAGCGTGATGCTCGTGTTCGTGGTGTCCTCGCGGTTGGCGAAGACGAGCCGGGCGTGCTCGACGCGCAGCCGCCGGAGGAACGCGTCGTCGTCGGGGTCGCCGAGGGCCACGGCGATGCCGTCGTTGAGCCACTCGGCCGCCCGCGCCGGGTCCGTCTCGATCACGACGTAGGGCGTCTCGCGCGCGGCGAGCCGGTGGGCCAGCGCCCGCCCGACGGCGTCGAGCTCGCACACCACCACGTGCCCCTCGGTGTCGGACGGCACGCGGCGCGGGGCGCGGAGGTGGATGCGCGCCTCGAGCCACGGCGCGTAGAAGTACCGGATGAACGCGAACGGGAGCACGATCAGCAGCAGCACGATCCCCGACAGCAGCACGACGATGCTGTAGGCGCGCCCGAGGTCGGTCTGGAACGTGATGTCCCCGAAGCCGAGCGTGCTCATCACCGTGAGCGTCCAGTAGAGCCCCGTCAGCCACGAGTGCCGCTGGCCCTCGTACTCCATGAGGAGGTGGAAGAGCACGGTGAAGACGCCCACGACCACCAGCGCGACCGCCACGAGCTTCGAGAGCGCGCGGAGGTTGCGCCGCGCGTCGGGGTCGCGGAGGAAGTAGGCGAGCTGGGTGGGGACGAGCTTCATCGTGCGCCGGGGTCGGCCGGGGTTACGTCCGCTCGGGGGCGTCTCGCTGTGGAGCATCCCGCTCCTCCGCCTTCGCCTCGTCCCACAGCGCGTCCATCTCGGCTAGCGAGGCGGCGTCCGGCGTCCGCCCCGCCTCGGCCAGCCGCCGCTCGACGTGGCGGAACCGCCGCGTGAACTTGGCGACCGTCCGCCGCAGCGCGTTCTCCGGCACGACGCCGACGAAGCGGGCGTAGTTGACGAGGGCGAAGAGCACGTCGCCGAACTCGTCCTCGAGCGCGTCGGGGTCGGCCCCGGCGTCGGCGAGCCGCTTGAGCTCCCCGACCTCCTCCTCCACCTTCGCCCACGCCCCCCCGGCCGCGGGGAAGTCGAACCCGACGTGGGCGGCCTTCTCCTGGACGCGCTCGGCGCGCAGGAGCGCAGGCAGCGCCTCGGGCACGCCGTCGAGCGCCGAGTGCGGGCGGCCCGCCCCCTCGGCCTCGCGCTCGGCGCGCTTGATGGCCTCCCAGTTCCGCAGCACCTCGCCCGTCCCGCCCACCACCCCGTCGCCGAAGACGTGGGGGTGGCGACGGACGAGCTTCTCCATCTCGGCCTCCATCACGTCGGCGATGGTGAACGTCCCCTCGGTCTCGGCGATGTGGGCGTGGAAGAGGACGTGGAGGAGGAGGTCGCCGAGCTCCTTCTTGATCGCCTCGGGGTCCCCCTCGTCGATGGCGTGGACGAGCTCGAAGGCCTCCTCGATGGTGAGGTGCTTGACGGAGTCGTGGGTCTGCTCGCGGTCCCAGGGGCACTCGCGGCGGAGGCGGCGGACGACGGCGGCGAAGTCGGCGTAGCGCTCGGGGTGGGCGGCGGCGCGGTCCTCGTCGGTGAGGCCGAGGCGGGCGGTGTCCAAGGGGGGCGGGGCTGGTGCGCGGGGAAGATAGCAGGGGCCGGCGCGGGCCTCGTGTGACACGCAGATGGCACCGGACCCGATTTATTTTGACCGCCGAGGTTAGATCCGACCTCGCGCCGGTGTCTATACTGGCAACCCGGACAGCCGGCCGACGCCGCAGCACCTCCGCTCGGACGCCGGACCGGTGGATTCATGTACCAAACAAGGTCCAACAGGACCGGAGGCCAACTATGGCAAGCCGCGGAGTTAACAAGGTCATCCTCGTCGGCAACCTCGGCGCCGACCCCGAGCTGCGCTACACCGGCAGCGGCACGGCCGTGTGCAACTTCAACGTCGCCACGAACGAGTCCTACAAGGACCGCGACGGCAACCTCGTCGAGAAGACGGAGTGGCACCGCGTGGTCGCGTGGGACCGCCTCGCCGAGATCTGCGCGGAGTACCTCAAGAAGGGCCGGCAGGTCTATATCGAGGGGTCGCTCCAGACGCGGCAGTGGGAGGACCAGGAGGGTCAGACCCGCTACACCACCGAGATCAAGGCGCGCGAGATGCAGATGCTCGGCGGGCCCGGCGACTCGGGCGGCGGGTACGACTTCGACCAGTCCCGCTCGCAGGAGCGCCCGCGCCCCCAGCAGCGTCCGCAGCAGCAGCGTGCGCCCCAGCAGCGCGCGCCGCAGCCCGCCGCGTCGGGGGGCGACGACCTCTCGTTCACGCCGGACGACGACCTCCCCTTCTAGCGGCCCCTGTGGCTCAGCGGCGGGGCGGCGCTCTCAGGGGCGCCGCCCCGCCTGCGTTTCGCCCCTGTGCGGCCGAGGCCCCGCGCCGAGTATATTCACGGCGTCGGCGCGTCGAGCCCACCCCGTCCCCGTTGGACCCCGCCTCCAGTACGGCCCTCGCGGGCCCCCCCGTACCCGCCCTCGCGGATGCGCTGGCGCTCCCGGCCGCGGCGCTCACCCTCCTAGCGGAGAT
Organism: Rubricoccaceae bacterium; assembly: GCA_035304085.1. Taxonomy (GTDB): domain Bacteria; phylum Bacteroidota; class Rhodothermia; order Rhodothermales; family Rubricoccaceae; genus DATGQT01. Next base: position 6,392 of record DATGQT010000126.1, on the reverse strand, counting down.
GGGACCGGCGGGCGTCGCCGCCGGCCTCGGCGCCCTCCTCCTGCTCCTCGCGCTCTCGGCGCTGTTCTCGGGCTCCGAGGTCGCGCTCTTCTCGATCACGCCGGCCGAGCGGGAGGCGCTGGCCGAGGGGGACGAGAGCCACGCGGCCCGCCGCGTGCTCCGGCTGCTCGAACGCGCCCGCGCCCTGCTCGTCTCGCTCGTCCTCCTCGACACCCTCGCCCGGGTCGGCGCGGCGATCCTCTCGGCGACGCTCGCGCTGGAGGCGGCCGAGGCCCTGGGGTGGAGCGCGACGGCCGCGCTCGCGCTCCAGGTCGTCGTGCTCACGTTCGTGCTCCTCGTCGTGAGCGAGATCGCCCCGAAGGCGACGGCTTCGCGGCAGCCGGTGCGGTTCGCGAAGGCGGCGATGCCGCTGCTCTACCCGCTGGCGCGCGGGCTCCACCCCGTCTCGTCGCTGCTGGCGGCGGCGATGGCGCGGCTGCAGGCGCTCGTGCGCGGCCCCGCCGAGCGCCGCCCGGCGGAGGACCTCAAGACGATGGCGGACGTGGGCGAGGGGCAGGGCTCGATCGAGGAGGAGGAGCGCGCCCTCATCCACTCCATCCTCGAGTTCGGCGAGATCACCGTCCGCGAGGTGATGGTGAGCCGGCTCGACGTCATCGCGCTGCCGGAGACGGCCACGCTCGGCGAGGCCCTCGCCCTCATCCGCGAGAGCGGCCACTCCCGCTTCCCCCTCTACCGCGACCACCTCGACCACGTCCTCGGCGTCGTCTACGCGAAGGACCTCCTCCCCTACCTCGGCGACGACCACGACCCGGCGCAGCGCGTGGACTGGGCGGCCCTCGCGCGCCAGCCCCGGTTCGTCCCCCTCTCGAAGACGCTCGACGCCATGCTCGCCGACTTCCAGCAGCACAACACCCACATGGCCCTCGTCGTGGACGAGTACGGGGGGACGGCCGGGATCGTCACGCTCGAGGACCTGCTCGAGGAGGTCGTCGGCGAGATCCGCGACGAGCTCGACGAGCCGGACGAGGCGCTCTACCGCGCCGTCGGGCCGGCGGCGTGGCGCGTCGAGGCGCGCATCCACCTCGACGACCTCGCCGAGGCGCTCGGCGTCGAGATCGACACGGAGGCGTTCGACTTCGAGACCCTCGGCGGCCTCATCTTCCACCTCACCGGGGCCGTCCCCGCCCCCGGCGACGAGGTGCGCTACGGGCGGCTCCAGCTCCGGGTCGAGGACGTGGAGCAGAACCGGATCCGGGACGTCCTCGTGACGCTGCTCCCCGAGCCCGAGCCGGCCCGCGAGGCGTAGACGGGTGCGCGTGCTATATTCTTAGCACAGCCGCCCGTCCCCCGCCCATGCGCCCCCTCGCCGCCGCGCTCCTCCTGAGCCTCTCCGCCTGCACCCCACGATCCGAGGCCGGGGAGACGGGCCCGCCCCCCACCGCCGCCCCCGCCGACACCACGCACGCCGACTGGGGCCGCTTCTTCGAGGCCCAAGACGCCCACGGCACCATCGTCGTCCTCGACGCGCAGACGGGGCAGCGGCACTACTTCGACCCGCAGCGCGCCGCGGAGCGGTTCATCCCCGCCTCCACGTTCAAGGTCTACAACAGCCTCGTCGCGCTGGAGACGGGCGTGGTGCCGGACGTGGACTCGGTGTTCGCCTGGGACGGCGTCGAGCGCGGCGTCGAGGCCTGGAACCGCGACCACTCGATGCGCACCGGCATCGCCGCCTCGGTCGTGTGGCTGTACCAGGAGCTCGCCCGGCGGATCGGCGAGGAGGGCTACCGCGCCGCCTTCGCCCGCGAGCCGTACGGCAACGGCGACACCGGCGGGGGCATCGACCGGTTCTGGCTCGACGGCGCCCTCCGCATCTCGGCCGAGGAGCAGGTGGCGTTCCTGGACCGCCTCCGCCGCGGCGCCCTCGCCTTCCGCCCCGAGCACCAGGCCGCCGTCCGCGAGATCATGCTGCTGGAGGAGGGCGACGGCTACCGCCTCTTCGGCAAGACCGGCTGGGCGACCACGCTGGAGGGGCGCTCGGGCACGGTCTTCTGGGAGGGCCCCGACGTCGGCTGGTTCGTCGGATGGGTCGAACGGGGCGGCGACGCCTGGGTGTTCGCCCTGAACGTCGAGGCGGCCGGGCCCGGGCTCGACATGGGCCCGGCCCGCCGCGCCATCGCCGAGGCCGTCCTCGCCGACCTCGGCCTGCTCCCGGCGGACGGTGGGCGGTGAGCCGGCGGGCGGTGAGCCGGTGGGCAGCGACGCCTCGCCAGCCGCCCTCTGTCAACTTGCCTGCATCCTCCGTAGCTTCTGACCGCTTCACCGCGGCTTCACTCCCACCAGCCCTCGTATCCGTGGCCGATCCCCGCCCCCACCCCGAAGACCCCATCGCCGAGCACATCGACGCCGGCCGAGGCGCGTGGAAGTCCAAGCTCGGCTTCATCCTCGCCGCCTCCGGCTCGGCCATCGGGCTGGGCAACATCGTCTTCTTCGCCTCGAACGCCTACCAGTACGGCGGCGGCGCGTTCTACCTCCCCTACTTCATCGCGCTGTTCGTCCTCGGCATCCCCGTGATGATCCTCGAGTTCTCGATGGGCACGATGACGGGGCAGTCGTTCCCGCTCGCGCTGCGGAAGCTCGTCGGGAAGCGGGGGGAGTACGTCGGGTGGTGGAGCCTCTCGAGCGCGCTGTTCATCACGATGTACTACATCACGATCCTCGGGTGGGCGCTCGCGATGATGATCGGCGCCTTCGGCGGGCTGCTGACGGAGCCGGCGACGGCGCCGTTCGAGGGGATGACCACGCCGACCGACGGGCCCAACGCGACGGTCTACTTCTTCGGGATGATCGCCTCGTGGTGGCCGGTCCTCGCGGTGGCGACGGTCTGGGCGCTGACGATCCTCTCGCTCTGGCGGGGCACGCGTACCATCGAGGCGATGGTGCGCGTGTTCGTCCCGCTGATGTGGCTGTTCATGGTCGTCCTCATCGTGCGCGGCCTCACGCTGCCGGGCGGCGTCGACGGCGTGCTCTACCTCTTCACGCCCAACTTCGACGGCATCCGGGACGTGAACGTGTGGCAGGGCGCCTTCGCCCAGATGTTCTTCTCGCTCTCGCTCGGGCTGGGCACGATGACGGCCTACGCGAGCTACCTCCCGAAGGACGCCGACCAGATCAACAACTCGATGGTGGTCTCGTTCATGAACTGCGGGTTCGAGTACATCGCGGGCGTGGCCATCTTCGCGATGCTGTTCGTGTTCTCGCTGAATCCGGCCGGCACCACGCTCTCGCTCTCGTTCTTCGTGATCCCACAGGGCATCGCGGCGTTCCCGTTCTGGGTGAAGGCGTTCGGGGTGTTCTTCTTCTTCCTCGTCGTCATCGCCGGGCTCACGAGCGCCGTCTCGCTGGTGGAGGGGATGGCGAGCGCGCTCATCGACAAGCTCGGCGTCACGCGGGCGCGGGCGCTCGCGTACGTGACGGCCCCCGGCATCGTCGGCTCCATCGCCTTCGCGCTCCCGTTCGTCGTGGACCCCGGCCTCACGGGCGACGGCACCCTCGGCCTCACGCTCCTCGACCTCCTCGACCACTGGGCTTTCCGCTACGCCCTCCTCACCGTCGGCCTGATGGAGTGCCTCCTCATCGGGTGGGTGCTCGGCCCCGAGAAGCTGCGGGCCGTCGTCAACCGGCACTCGAAGTTCCACCTCGGGCCGTGGTTCGACTGGCTCATCAAGCTCGTCATCCCGGCCATCCTCATCTTCGTGCTCGTCGGCACGCTGTGGCAGGACCTCACGGGGGGCCTCTACGGCTCGGCCTACGAGATTCGCGGCGCCGAGTGGCTGCCCGTCGTGATCCCGATCTTCTGGTTCGTCGCCACGCTCGTGCTGGCGGGGCTGCTGACGAGCCGCCCCACGCACGCCCACGCCGACCACAACGTCCCCGCTGTCTGAGTATGGGAGGGACGGGGAGGGCGGAGGGGATGGAGAGGAACGCAGATCGTCCGCCCCTCCGCCCCCTCCGACCTCCCCGCCTTCTCCACCCCCTGCCCATGAAAGGCCTCCTCCTCGCCCTAGCCGCCGCGCTGCTGGCCCCGGTCGCCGCCGCCCAGTTCACGCTGACCCCGCTCCCGTACGAGGAGAGCGAGGAGCCGCCCGAGGTGCCCATCGCCGGCCGGCCGGTCCAGATCACGCTCGACGAGCCCGTCGACCGCGTCGAGGTCGTCTGGCGCCCGAACAGCGCCATCCCGGACACCGTCGTCCTCGACGCGACGGGCACCTCGTTCGTCTGGCGCCCCACGCGCGCGGGCGTCGCCCGCATCGCCCTCGTCCGCGGCGACGAGCGGATCGAGGAGAACGTCTCCGTCCGCTACGACCGCTACCCGGGGTCCGGCATCTTCATCCTCATCATCGCCGGGACGATCCTCTTCGGCGGAGCCGGCTTCGCCATGGGCAAGCTGCTCGGCGAGGAGGCGCCCCCGGAGCTCCCGCTGGATACGTGAGCCGGCGCGCGCTCGGCCTGGGTCTGCTGCTGGCCGTCGCGCCGGCGGCGGCGGCGCAGTCGCCCGAGCCCGCGCGCTACGAGGGCTGGACCTGGGCCGAGCACCCCCCGCCCCCCCCGCTCGCGGCCGACACCATGCGGACGCCGCCCGACCGCTGGCTCGCCCGAGACAAGGCGCTCCACGCCGGCGGCTCGTTCGCGCTCACGCTCTCGACCCACCTCGCCCTCACCGAGGGCGCCGGCGCCACCGAGGCCGAGGCGCTCCCCCTCGCCGCCGGCACCGCCCTCTTCCTCGGCGTGATGAAGGAGGTGAGCGACAGCTACCGCTCCCGGCGCCCCGGCTTCTCCTGGCGCGACCTCACGGCCGACGCCGTCGGCGTGCTCCTGGCCGCGGGCGCGGTGGCGCTGTGGTGACGCTCGGGGCGCCCCGGTTGAAAGTTTGGCGGGGCGGGCACCGTTCGCCCCGCAACCTGTATTCTGTGGCCCCCTCCCTGCAACCCCCGGCGGCATGGACAAGGCGCGCGACCACTGCGGCATCGTCGGCATCTTCAACCACCCGGAGGCGGCGCGGCTGAGCTACTTCGGCCTCCACGCGCTCCAGCACCGCGGGCAGGAGTCCGCCGGCATCGTCACGGCCACCTTCGACGAGGCGAAGGGCCGCCCCACGATGCCCCACCACAAGGACTTCGGCCTCGTCCTCGACGTCTTCGCCGACGCGGGCCTCTTCGAGACGACGCTACTCGGCGACGCCGCCATCGGGCACACCCGCTACTCCACCTCCGGCAGCGCGACGAACCCGGCCAACATCCAGCCCTTCGTCGTCCACTACCAGGAGGGCAACCTCGCGCTCGCCCACAACGGCAACCTCTCCAACGCTCGCACCCTCCGCGACGAGCTCGTCGCCAAGGGCACGCTGTTCAACTCGTCGTCGGACTCCGAGCTCATCCTCCACCTCGTCGCGCAGAGCCAGGAGGAGGGGCCGACGGCCCGGATCATCGACGCCCTCCACCGCTGCAAGGGCGCCTTCTCCCTCGTCATCCTGACCGACGACGCGCTCATCGCCGTGCGCGACCCCAACGGGTTCCGCCCCCTCGCCCTCGGCCGCATCGCGCGCGAGGGCGGCGCCGCGGCCTACTGCGTGGCGAGTGAGACGTGCGCCTTCGACCTCATCGGCGCCACCTACGTCCGCGATGTCGAGCCCGGCGAGATCCTCGTCATCGACCGCGCCGGGATCGAGCGCGTCGAGCGCGGGGGCGACTTCTACGGGCACTGCCTCCCCCGGCCCCACGGCGTCAGCCAGTGCGTCTTCGAGTTCGTCTACTTCGCCCGGCCGGACTCGATGATCTTCGGGGCGATGGTGGACAAGGTCCGCCGCAAGCTCGGCAAGGCGATGGCCCACGACGCCCCCGTGCCCGAGGTGGCCCCCGGCGAGAAGCGGCCCATCGTCATGGCCGTCCCCGACTCCTCGAACACCGCCGCCATCGGGTACGTCTCGGAGTCGAACAAGATGGGGCGGCGGTGCAAGCTCGACATCGGGCTCATCCGCAACCACTACGTCGGCCGCACCTTCATCAGCCCCGGCCAGGACGCCCGCGAGCTGAAGGTGAAGTCGAAGTTCAACACCGTCAAGGGCGTCCTCAAGGACCGCGTCGTCGTGATGGTGGACGACTCCATCGTGCGCGGTACGACGGCGCGCCAGCTCGTCCGCATGGTCCGCGACGCGGGCGCGAAGGAGGTCCACTTCCGCGTCGCCAGCCCCCCCGTGATCTCGCCGTGTTTCTACGGGATGGACTTCCCGAGCCACGACGAGCTCGCCGCCAACAAGTTCGCCTCCATCGACGAGCTCGCCGACTGGCTCGGCGTGGACTCTCTCGCCTACCTCTCGGCCGAGGGGATGATGCGCG
>DATGQT010000125.1:0-2090 GCA_035304085.1 Rubricoccaceae bacterium | reverse complement strand
CCGCGTCGCCCTCCTCCACGCCGGGCCGCTGGGGGCGGGCGCGCACGTGCTCGTCGTCGAGGGGTCGTCGCTGCCGTCGGGGCTCTACGTCGTCCGCGTGACGGGGGAGGCCTTCACGGCCGCCCGCCGCCTCGCCCTCGTCCGATAGCCCGTCTGGCCCCCCTTCGCCATCAGACAGACGAAAGCATGCGACCGACCGCCCCGCTCCGCCTCGCCGCGCTGGCGGTGCTCCTCGCCGCCGGGCTCCCCGTTCAAGCCCAGAATTGGCTGTGGGTGCTCGGGAGCGGCAGTCCCGCCGCCGACGAGGGCAACAGCGTGGCCGTCGACGCCGCCGGCAACGTCTACGTCACCGGCTACTTCACCGGCGCGATCACCCTCGGCTCGTTCACGCTCACCAGCCCCGGCCCCGACCAGGAGTTCTACCTCGTGAAGCTCTCGCCCGAGGGCGACGTGCTCTGGGCCCGCAGCGGCGGCGGCGTCAGCGACGACGTCGGCTACGGCCTCGCCGTCGACGCCGCCGGCGACGTCTACGTCTCCGGCCGGCTCCAGGAGACGGCCACGTTCGGCGACACCACCCTCGTCAGCGCCGGCGGCTGGGACTTCTTCCTCGCGCGGTACTCGCCCGAGGGCGACCTCCGCTGGGTCCGCCGCGCCGGCGGCGCCGAGGACGACGAGGGCTTCGGCCTCGCCGTCGGCCCCGACGGCGCCGCCTACGCCACCGGGCTCTTCTTCGACACGGCCACGTTCGGCGACACCACCCTCGTCAGCGCCGGCGGCCGAGACATCTTCGCCGTGAAGTACTCGCCCGAGGGTGACGTGGTCTGGGCCCGTAACGGCGGCGGGCCTGACAACGACGTCGGCTACGGCATCGCCGTAGACGCCGACGGCGCCGCCTACGTCTGCGGCCGCTTCTGGGACACGGCCACGTTCGGGGACGTCACCCTGACCAGTGCCGGCCACTACGACGTCTTCCTCGTGAAGTACTCGCCCGAGGGCGACGTGCTCTGGGCTGACCGGGGGGGGAGCACAGGCGGCGAGCGCGCCTACGCCGTCACCGTAGACGGCAGCGACGTCTACCTCGTCGGCCGCTTCGCGCGGACCGCCACCTTCGGCCCCCTCACGCTCACGAGCGAGGGCGGCCAGGACGTCTTCCTCGTGAAGTACACCTCGGACGGGCACGCACTCTGGGGCCGGCGCGGCGGCGGCGCCACCGACGACGTGAGCCGCGCCGTCGTCGTGGACGCCGCCGGCGAGGTCTACGTCGCCGGCCGCTTCGGGCAGACGGCCACGTTCGGCGACACCACCCTCGTCAGCGCCGGCCGTCACGACGTCTTCCTCGCGCGGTACTCGCCCGAGGGCGACCTCCGCTGGGTCCGCGGCGGCGGCGGCGGCGGGCACGACGGCGGCTCCGGCCTCGCGCTGGACGCTGCCGGCAACGCCTACGTGGCCGGCTACTTCAGCGGCCTGGCCTCCTTCGGCGCGCTCGCGCTCGCCGGCCATGGAGGCCTCGACGCCCTCGTGGTGAAGTACGGCACGAGCGCGGGGAGTGCCCCTCCCCTCGTCACCGTCGCCGCGGCGCCGCTGAACCCGCCCGTCGTGGTCGGGCCCGGCGGCGAAGCCTTCGACTTCACCGTCACGCTGACGAACCTCTCGGGGGAGCCGCAGACGTTCCAGGCGTGGACGGCCGTGACGGCGCCGGTGGTCCGGGAGCCCCTCTTCGGCCCCCATACCATCACACTCCCGGCGGGAGCTACGGTCACACGGACGCTGAGGCAGTGGGTCCCGGGGAGGACCCCGGCCGGGTCGTACACCTACACCGTCAAAGCCGGCACCTTCCCCTCCGCCTTCTCCAGCGCCAGCTTCCCCTTCGAGGTGGTCGACGGTTTCGCTGCCCGCGCGCCGGGCACCGGCGCGGACGGGCTCGGCGGCGGCTGGGACACGAGCGGGTGGGAGGCGATGGAGGCCACCGGGGCGAGCGCCGAGGCCGGGCTCCCCGGCGGCTTCGCGCTCTCCGAGCCGCACCCGAACCCCTCCGCCTCCGCGGCCCGCCTCACCCTCGACCTCGCCGAGGCGCAGGCCGTCACGGCCGA
>DATGQT010000124.1:0-16937 GCA_035304085.1 Rubricoccaceae bacterium | reverse complement strand
CCCCGACGACACGGACATCCGGAAGCGCTACCTCGCCATGCTCGCCGTGCTCGACGACGAGGTCGGGCGGATCGTCGGCGCCCTCGACGCCGCCGGCCTCACCGAGAGCACCCTCGTCTGGTTCATCTCCGACAACGGGGCCAACAGGAGGTACGGTTCGAACGGGATCTTCCGGGGCGATAAGGGCACGGCGTACGAGGGGGGCGTGCGGGTGCCGTCGTTCGTCGTGTGGCCGGGCCGCATCGCGCCGGGCGTCTCCGCGCAGCCCGCCGCCAACATCGACGTCCTCCCCACCGTCCTCGCCCTCGCCGGCCTCCCCCTCGGCCACGCCGTCGACGGCGTCGACCTCAGCGGCCACCTCCTCGGCGGCGACGCCGTCGCCCGCGGCGTGGCCGTCCCCAACGCCGTCCTCGGCGACGCGTACCGGCTGGGGCGGTGGAAGCTCGTCCGCCGCTACGACGGCGACGGCGCGCCGCGGCCGGCCCAGCTCTACGACCTCGCGGGGGACCCCTCGGAGTCCGTGGACCTCGCGGCGGTGTACCCGGACACGGTGGCGTGGCTGGTGGGGCGGCTCCCGTACGGGCGGCCGCCGGGGCCGGACACGCTGGGGGTCTCGGCCGGCGGCGGCCCCGGCGGCGACCCGCCTCCGGCGCCGCCCTCGGCCGCCTCGCTCCGCGTGCTCCCGAACCCGAGCGCGGGCGTCATCGCCGCCGCCGTCGAGGTGGCCCTCCCCGAGGCCGGGCCCGTCCGCGTCGAGGCCTTCGACGCGCTCGGCCGCCGGCTCGCCGTCGTCCACGACGGGCCGCTGGAGGCCGGCGTGCACCGGATGGTGCTGCCGCCGCCGCTGCGGGGCTGGGTGGTGGTCCGCGCGTCGGGGCCGTTCGGCGCCCTCACGGCCACGGCCACGCGCCTCCGATGATCGATCTGCTCATGCGCGCGTTCGTCCTCCTCCCCCTCACGCTGCTCGTCGCCTGCGCCGCCGACCCCGCGCCTGCCCAGCCGGCCGCGGCATCCGAGGGGCCGTCGCGCGCCGTCGCCCTCACCTTCGACGACCTCCCACTGCAGGGTCGCCCGTACGACGTGGGCTGCGATGCCGCCGCCCTGCTGGCGATGCACGACCGCCTCCTCGCCGGCCTCGCCGCCCACGGCGCCCCCGCCGTCGGCTTCGTCAACGAGGGGCGCGCCTGCGAGGCGCTGCCGGCGGGCACGCTGGAGGCGGTCCTCACCCGCTGGCTCGACGCCGGCCACGACCTCGGCAACCACACCGCCACCCACCCCGACCTCGTCCGCATCTCCGCCGAGGACTTCACCGCGGACATCCTCCGGGGCGAGGCGCTCACGCGGCGGCTGGTCGAGGCGCGCGGCGGGCGCCTCCGCTACTTCCGCCACCCCTACCTCCACGCGGGCGACACGCCGGAGAAGAAGGCGGCCGTCGAGGCGTTCCTCGCCGAGCGCGGCTACACCATCGCCCCCGTCACGCTCGACAGCGACGAGTGGGTGTTCGCCGCCGCCTACGCCCGCGCCGTCGCCGAGGCGGACACGGCCACGGCCCAGCGCCTCCGCACCGAGTACGTGGCGTGGACGGAGGCCGTCGTGGCGCACTTCGAGGGGTGGAGCCGCGAGGTCCTCGGCTACGAGCTGCCCCAGGTGGCCCTCCTCCACGCCAACCTCCTCAACGCCGACACCATCGGAGAGCTCGCCGCGATGTTCGCCCGGCGCGGCTACCGGTTCGTCTCGCTGGAGGAGGCGCTGCGCGACCCCGTCTACGCCCGGCCCGACCCGTACGTGGGGCGCTACGGCAACTCGTGGCTGCACCGGTGGGCGCGCGGGGCCGGGCTGGAGGTCCGCTGGGAGCCCGGCGCGCCGGACTGGGTGACGGCGTACTACGAGGCCGGGCGCTGAAGAGGCGGCCTCCGCTCGGGGCAATGCATCACCCGTTTGCGGTCCTACGCCACCGCCGGCTCCTGCATCACGAGCGTGCCGAGAGCGGCGTCGGTGAAGAAGGGGACGCCGATGGGGAGCGTGTGCACGGGCGAGACGTGGCCGATGGGGGCGCCCGTCCACGCCGGGTGCGCCCCGTCGCCGAAGTGGTCGCGGAGCAGCCACGCCAGCCCGTCGCCCGGCACCTCGTCCGCCGAGCAGCTCCGGCACTGCCCGAAGACGATGGCGGCGGCCTCGTCGAACAGCCCCGCCAGGCGGAGCTGCGTGATCATCCGGTCGATCCGGTAGATGTCCTCGCGCACCTCCTCGAAGAAGACGACGTGGCCGGCGAAGCTCGGGAGGTAGGGCGTCCCCGCCAGCGACGAGACGACGGAGAGGTTGCCGCCGACGAGCGGCCCGTCGGCGATGCCGGGGCGGATGGGCTGGTACCCGTCGCGGCGCCCGCCGAAGCCGTCGGGCGGGACGGGCGAGAGGTAGAGCTCGCCGCCGCGGACGAGCACCTGCTTGAACGACTCGACGGTCTGCGCGCTCCACGTCGAGCGCCCGACGGGCCCGTGGAACGTGACGAGCCCGCTCCGGGCGTAGATGGCCAGCAGCAGCGCCGTGATGTCGGAGTAGCCGACGAGCGGCTTGGGGTGGGCGCGGATGGCGTCGTAGTCGAGCAGCGGGAGGAGGCGGGCGCAGCCCCAGCCGCCGCGCAGCGCGAGGATGGCGTCGACGTCGTCGTCGAGGAACATCGCCATGAGGTCCTCGGCGCGCTGCTGGTCGGTGCCGGCGAGGTAGCCGTGGCGGGCGAGGGCGTGGCGGCCCGGGCGGCTGCGGAAGCCGAGCGCCTCGAGCTCCCGCTGGGTGTCCTCGACCTGCCCCTCGCGGTCGAGGTGGCCTGCCGGGGCGACGAGGCCGATGAGCCCGCCCGGCCGCAGCCGCGGCGGCTTGACGAGGGGGAGGCGGGGCGCCGGCGCGGCGCCCGGCGTGACGCCCGGCGCCCCCGTGCGCGGGAGCGGCTGCAGGCCGGGCGGCAGGAGGGCCTCGGGGACGGACTGGGCGGAGAGCGCCCCGGCGGCGGGCACCCCGAGGGCGCCGAGGCCGAGGGCCCGGAGGAAACGACGACGAGAGGACACGGCAGCGGACGTTGGGGGGACGCCCGGGGATAGTAAGGGAAACGGTACCGCCTTCGCACCCCGTCGCTCAGGGTTTTTCTGGGGGACCACGGACCATGGACGATGGACCACGGGCCATGGACCACACTCGCTGCGGACGGCCGTAGCTTCCTCATTCCGCAATCCCCGATCCCCGATCCGCAATCGGATGGGCCGCATCATCCACGCCGGCGAGACGGCCGCCAAGCGCCGCCACGCCCACCTCCGCTCCTGCGCCGAGGCCCTCCGCCTCCTCGCCCAGAACCCCGCCCTCGGCGCCGGCCGCTTCGACGACGAGGCCAAGGACCTGACGGCCTTCCTCGCCTTCAACCTCCGCGCGATCGGCGAGACCATCGAGGAGAGCGCCCGCGCGTGGGACGACCGGAACTACTGGAAGAAGGCCGAGAAGCTCCGGGCCGACTGGCGCTGGGCCGACGCGGCCGCCGCCGACCTCGAAGCGCTCGCCCTCGACAGCCGCTGGGCCGAGGTCCCGCCCGTGCTCATCGGGCTCGTCCCCCGCTTCCAGTCCGTCACCGTCACCCAGCAGACGCGCAACGCCGACTGGTGGGCCGGCGCCTACCGCGCCCTGCGGAAGCGGGCCGCACGGACGGCGTGAGGCGAGGGTGGAGGGGACGGGGAGGATGGAGGGGGTGGAGAGAGCGCACGTTCTACCCCTCCGTCCTCCCCATCCCCTCCTTTCCCTCCGCCCTCTTCCCGTGGAGCCCCTCGACTTCCCTGCCTACGACCTCCCCGTGCGCGAGCAGGACGGGAGGGCGTTCGTGCTCGACCCCGTCCGGCGCCGGTGGGTCCGGCTGACGCCGGAGGAGCGCGTGCGCCAGCTGCTCCTCCGCCTCCTCGCCGACCTCGGCCACCCCACCGGCCTCACCGCCGTCGAGAAGGGGTTCGACTACCTCGGCGCCGTCTGGCGTGCCGACGTCGTCGTGCACGACCGGCGGGGGCGGCCGCTGCTGATGGCCGAGTGCAAGGCGCCCGACGTGCCCGTGACGCAGGCGACGTTCGACCAGCTCGCGCGCTACAACGCCGTCGTCGGCGCGCGCGCCCTGCTGGCCACCAACGGCCGCGTCCACTACTGCTGCGCGCGCGACGCCGACGGGGCCTACCGCTTCCTCGACGCGATCCCGACGTTCGACGCGCTGGTGGCGGGGCCGTAGCTTCGGGCGATACCGCGCTACCGCCGCACGTCCATGCGCTTCGCCACGACCCTCGCCGCGTTCGCCTTCGCGCTCGCCCTCGTCGCCATCTACCTCGCCGTGCAGCCGCCCCCGCCTCCGGTGCCCGAGGCCGCCGAGGCCGAGGAGGAGCCCGAGGAGCTGGCCCACCTCATGGCGTTCGTCCAGCGCTACGCCGAGAAGCTCTACCTCGCCGGGACGAGCGACAACGCCGCCCTCGCGCAGTTCTACGTCGAGGAGCTGGAGGAGACGTTCGAGGAGGTCGCGGCCGGCGGCTACGTCGAGGCCGGGCACGACGTGGGCGAGCTCGTGGAGACGGTGGCGCGGCCGGCGCTCACGGGCGTCGAGCAGGCGTTGGAGGCCCGGGCGCTCGCCGCCGACACCACGGGGACGCGGGCGCGCTTCGAGGCACGCTTCGCCGAGCTCGTCCGCGCGTGCAACAGCTGCCACGAGACGACGGCCCATGGCTACGTCCGCATCGTCGTCCCCGAGGCGGGCGGCTTCCCGAGCCAGGACTTCCGCCCGGCGGGGGCAGCGCCGGAGGATTGAGGACGGGGGTCGCCGACGGCTTCCCGCTATCCCCCCGCGCCGATCCTCCATCCTCCAGCCAGAGCCGGTTGCGGCGAACCGGGCGGATCCCGTTTCTTGCTGGCGCGTCTTTCCGCCGCCCCTCCCCCACCCCCTCACCCGATGGCCTCCTCCTCGATCACCGACCGCCTCGCCGGCCTCCTCGAGCGTACCCCCCCCTTCGACACTCTCTCCGAGGCCCAGCGCCGCGACCTCATCGGGGACATGACGCTGGAGATCTTCGAGCCCGGCGAGGTCATCCTCGAGCAGGGCCAGGACGTCCACCGCGCGCTCTACGTCGTCGAGAGCGGGCTCGTCCGGCTGATGAACGTCGAGGAGAACCGGCTGATAGACATGTGCGGGGAGGGGGCGCAGTTCGGCTCCTACGGCCTCATGCAGGGGGGCATCCTCCCCTACGAGGCGCGCGCCGTCGAGCAGACCGTCTGCGCGCTGCTCTCGGCCGACCACTTCCGCGCCCTTCTCAAGGAGAACGACGAGTTCGCGCACTTCTTCGAGGAGGACATCAAGCGCTACGTCCGCGGCCTCGACACCGACCTCGACGCGAGCGGCGCCTTCCTCCTCTTCGACACGGCGCTGTCGTCGCTGCTGCGCGGGAAGCCGGCCACGGTCAGCCCGGAGGCGACGGTGCAGGAGGCCGCCCGCGCCATGAGCGCCGCCGACGCCGACGCCGTCATCGTCGTGCAGGAGGGGACGCCGGTGGGCCTCGTCACCGAGGGCGACGTCGTCGAGAAGGTCGTCGCGGCCGGGAAGCCGGCGGCGGAGACCCCGGTGATGGCGCTCGTCGAGAAGCCGCCCATCGCGCTCGACGGCAACGAGCGGCTCTTCGACGCCGTGCGCACGATGATGCGCCACCGCATCCGCCGCGTCGTCGTGGTGGACGCGCGGGCGGGGCAGGCCGGACACGAGGGCGCCCCCCACGTCCTCGGCCTCCTCTCCACCGACGACATCAGCCACTTCCGCGGGCTCGACCCCGTCGCCACCACCGAGCTCATCGAGCGGGCGGCGACGGTGGAGGCGCTGGCCGACATCCGGGCCGAGAGCAACCGCCGGCTGCTCCGGCTCTACCAGCAGGGCGTCCAGAGCGAGGACCTCCTCGGCGTCATCGCCGAGCTCGACGACCAGCTCAAGCGGCGGGTCCTCCACCTCGTCGAGCGGCGGCTGCGCGCGGAGCGGCCGCAGGACGTGCCCGAGGGGCCGTCGGCCGCGTGGGCGCTGCTCTCGTTCGGGACGCCGGGCCGCCGCGAGAGCACGCTCTACGCGCGCCAGGACAACGGCCTCGTCTACGAGGACCCCACCGGCGTCGACGACGCGGCGCGGGCGGCGGCGTGGTACGGCGCCCTCGCCGAGGCCGCCTGCGACGCCTTCGAGCGGTGCGGGTTCGCCCCGTTCGAGAGCGGCATCCTCGCGCGCCAGGAGCCGTTCCGCCAGCCGCTCTCGCAGTGGAAGGCGGCCTACCGCCAGTGGGCCGAGGGCGTCGACGCCCAGGCCACCCGCCGCGCCGCCGTCTGCTTCGACCTCCGCCCCATCCACGGCGACGAGGGCCTCGCCGACGCCCTCCGCGCCACCATCGCCGAGCACACCCCCACGCCGCGGCTGCTCTCGATCCTCATGGCGAAGGCGACGGAGGTCACCGTGCCGCTCTCGTTCTTCGGCCGGTTCGAGCTCGACCGCGACGAGACCGGCCGCGAGGGGTTCGACCTCCGCGCCCGCGGCGTCCGCCCCGTCGCCGACATGGCACGCGCGCTCGCCCTCGAGGTGGGCTACCTCAAGTCCACCAACACGTTCGACAGGCTCCGGTACGTGGCCGCCTCCGAGAGCCCGTCGGCCGCCGAGGCGAAACGGCTGCTCCCGGCCTTCCGCACGCTGGCCGACCTCCACATCCGCCACCAGATGCGCCAGGCCGAGGTGGGCGAGCCGCCCGACGACTGGATGGACCCCGGCACCCTCCACAAGAGCCAGCAGAACCTCCTCCGCGAGACGCTCAAGGCGGTCCAGGAGGTGCAGCAGACCCTCGCCCGCCGCTACGTCTCGGCGTGAACGTTCGACGTAACACGCTCAACGTGGATATCGCCCGCGCCTTCCTCGACCAGTCCCGCGCCTTCCTCCGGGGGGACTTCCTCCCCAGGATCGAGGGCGCCCTCGAGCGGATGAGCGAGGACGACCTGTGGTGGCGCCCGAACGACGCCTCCAACAGCGCCGGCAACCTCGTCCTCCACCTCGCCGGGAACGTCCGGCAGTGGATCGTCGCCGGCCTCGACGGCGCGCCCGACATCCGCGACCGCGCCGCCGAGTTCGCCGCCACCGGAGGCCTCTCGAAGGCGGAGGCCCTGGGCCGCCTCCGCGCCGCCGTGGACGACGCCTGCCGCGTCCTCGCCCGCCTCGACGCCGCCGACCTCGCCGCGCGCCGCACGATCCAGGGCCGCGAGGTCACGGGGCTCTACGCCGTCTACCACGTCGTCGAGCACTTCGCCATGCACACGGGACAGATCCTCTGGCTGGCGAAGGCGCGGCGGGGCGAGGACCTCGGCTTCTACGAGACCTCCGACGACGGCCGCGCCCGCCTCCGCTGGACGCCCACGCCCGAGGGGCCGATGCCGCACGAATAGGTCCTCTCGCCCCCCTGCCTCGTGGATACCACGGACCACGGATCACGGCCCCCGGGCGACCCCGTCGTCGCCGGCGTGGACCTCGGCGGCACCAACGTCAAGGGCGGCCTCGTGGACCGCGACGGTCGCGTCACCGCCCGCTTCACCCTCGCGACGGCTGACTTCGACGACCCCCGCCGCCTCGCCGCCGCGCTCGCGCACGAGGTCGGGGTGCGCCTCGAGGACCGCTCGCTCCTCGGCATCGGCATCGGCGCGCCAAACGGGAATTACTACCGGGGCACCGTCGAGCACCCGCCGAACCTGCCGTGGCCGGGCGTGACGCCGCTGGCGGCGTGGATCGCCGAGGCCGCCGGCGTCCCGTGCCTGCTCACGAACGACGCCAACGCCGCCGCCCTCGGCGAGGGCCTCTTCGGCGCCGCGCGCGGCCTCCGCGACTACCTCTTCGTCACGCTCGGCACCGGCCTCGGCAGCGGCCTCGTCGTCAACGGCGCGCTGGTCTACGGGCACGACGGGTTCGCCGCCGAGCTCGGCCACGTCGTCGTCGAGCGGGGCGGGCGGCTGTGCGGGTGCGGGCGGCGGGGGTGCCTGGAGCAGTACGCCTCCGCCACCGGCCTCGTCCGCACCTACCGCGAGCTGGCGCCCGACGCGCCCGCGGACCTCGACGCGCACCACGTGTTCCAGCGGGCCGAGGCGGGGGAGGCCGCGGCCGAGGCGGCGTTCGAGCGGATGGCCGAGACGCTCGGCCTCGCCCTCGCCAACAGCGTCGCCTACACCGAGCCGGCGGCGATCTTCCTCGCCGGCGGCGTCGCCGCGGCCGGCGAGCGGCTGTTCGAGCCCGTCCGGCGCCACTTCGAGGCCAACCTGTTCACGTTGTACCGGGGCAAGACGGCCATCCTGCCGTCGGGCCTCCCCACCAGCGACGCGGCCGTCCTCGGGGCGGCCAGCCTGATCTGGACGGCCCACGCCTGAGCCCCTTCGGAGCCCCCATGCGCCCCACCAGCCGCCGCGCCTTCCTCAAGCGGAGCGCCGCCCTCGGTGCCCTCGCCGCCCTCCCCGGCGCTGCCCGCGCCGCCCCAGAAGAGCGGCCCGTCGTCGTCGCCACGTGGGACAACCGGGCGGCCGTCGCCGCCGCGTGGGCCGTCCTCGGCGCCGGCGGACGCGCCCTCGACGCCGTCGAGGCCGGGGCGCGCGTGGCCGAGGCCGACCCGAACGACACCTCCGTCGGCCTCGGCGGGCTGCCCGACCGCGACGGCCGCGTCACGCTCGACGCGTGCATCATGGACGAGCGCCACCGCTGCGGCGCCGTCGCCGCCCTCGAACACGTCCTCCACCCCGTCTCCGTCGCGCGGCGGGTGATGGAGGCGACGCCCCACGTGATGCTCGTCGGCGAGGGCGCCCTCCGGTTCGCCCTCGACCAGGGCTTCGAGCGGACGGGCCTCCTCACGGAGGCGTCCGAGCGCGCGTGGCGCGACTGGCTGGCGACGAGCGGCTACGTGCCCCCGGCCGGCCCCGACCACCACGACACCATCGGCATCGTGGCCGTGGGGGCCGACGGGCACCTCTCGGGGGCCTGCTCCACGAGCGGGCTCGCCTTCAAGATGCACGGCCGCGTGGGCGACTCCCCGATCATCGGCGCCGGGCTGTTCGTCGACGACGCCGTCGGCGCCGCGACGGCGACGGGGGTGGGCGAGGAGGTCGTCCGCGTCGCCGGCTCCCACGTCGTCGTCGAGCGGATGCGCGCCGGCGACGCGCCCGAGGCGGCCTGCCGCGCGGCCGTCGAACGCATCGTCGAGAAGAGCCCGCACGACCTGGCCGACGTGCAGGTGGGTTTCCTCGCGCTGCGGAAGGACGGCGCCGTCGGCGGCTACGCCCTCCGCCCCGGCTTCGTCTACACCGTCCAGACGCCCGATGCCGGGGTGCAGGTGGTCGAGGCGCCGGCCCACTTCGGGTGAGGAGGCTCCTCCCCGCGCTTGTCTCGCCGGGCGCGGGCGGTCTACGTTGGCCTCCGCCCGCTCA
Organism: Rubricoccaceae bacterium; assembly: GCA_035304085.1. Classification (GTDB taxonomy): domain Bacteria; phylum Bacteroidota; class Rhodothermia; order Rhodothermales; family Rubricoccaceae; genus DATGQT01. The sequence continues at coordinate 7,457 of DATGQT010000124.1, read as the reverse complement.
CCGAACCCGAACCCGCCGCCCGTGACCGCCGAGACGACGCGCCCGAGGGGCTCGGACTACCTCCACTGGACGAAGACGCAGCCGCCCGCGCGCTTCGACCTGACCGCCAGCGGCATGCCGGCCTACCCGCTGCGCGACCTCCCCGTCGCCCTCGACGACCTCGAACTCAGCGGGCCGGGCGGCTACGGGTACGCGCCGCTCCGCGAGGCCATCGCGGCGCGCTACGGCGTGCCGGCCGCGTGCGTGGTGCAGGCCGCGGGGACTTCGATGGGGTTCCACCTCGTGATGGCCGCGCTGGCGGGGCCGGGCGACGAGGTGCTCGTCGAGCACCCGTGGTACGAGCCGCTGCCGGCCGTGGCGCGCTTCCTCGGCGCCACCGTCACGCGCTTCGAGCGGCCCCACGACGCCGGCTACGCCGTGGACCCCGAGGCGGTCGCGCGGCAGCTCACGCCGCGCACCCGGCTCGTCGTCCTCACCAACCTCCACAACCCCTCCGGCGCGCTCGTGGACGAGGACGCCCTCCGCGCCGTGGGCGAGGCCGCCGAGCGCGTCGGCGCCCGCGTGCTCGTGGACGAGGTCTACCTCGACGCGCTGTTCGACGCCGCCCCCCGCTCGGCCTTCCACCTCGGCCCCCCGTTCGTGACGACGAGCAGCCTGACGAAGGTCTACGGCCTGAGCGGCCTCCGCTGCGGCTGGGTCTTCGCCGAGCCCGCGCTGGCGGACCGGCTCTGGCGCCTCACCGAGCTCTACGCCAACGTCGGCGTCCACGTGGCCGAGCGGCTGGGCGTGGCGGCGTTCCGGCACCTCGACCGCATCGCCGCGCGCACGCGCGCCCTCCTCGACGCCAACCGCGCCGCCCTCTCCGTCTTCCTCGACGCCCGCGGCGACCTCGACGTGCGCGTGCCCGTCCTCGGGACCACCGCGTTCCCCCGCCTGCCCGTGAGCGACAGCGAAGCGTTCTGCGCGTGGCTCCGGGAGGTGTACGAGACGGCCGTCGTGCCGGGCCACTTCTTCGGCGCGCCCGGGTGCGTGCGGATCGGGCTGGGGGCCGAGCCGGCGGCGTTCACCGAGGGCCTCGCCCGCCTCGGCGCGGCCCTCGACGCCCACGCGCGCGACTGAGCGCGCGCCTACGCGGCGCCGGCCGGCAGCGTGACGGTGAACGTGGTACCCTCGCCCTCGCGGCTCTCCGCCTCCAGCGTCCCCCCCTGCCCGTGCACGACGTCGCGCGAGAGGGAGAGGCCGAGGCCGACGTTCCCGCGGCCCGGCGGCTTCGTCGTGTAGAACGGCTCGAACAGCCGGCGCTGCGCCGCCTCGGGGATGCCGACGCCGTTGTCCGCCACGGCGATCAGGACGCGCCCGTCCACGCGGTGCGTCGAGACGGCCACGGCCGGGGCGTAGGGGGCCTCGCCGCCGGCGAGCGCACGCCGGGCGGCGACGGCGTCGAGGGCGTTGGTGACGAGGTTGACGAGGACGCGCCCGAGGGCCTGCGGCGTACACACGACGGCGCCGACGGCGGGGTCGTAGGCCTGCGTGACCGCCACCCCCCCGTCGTCGTTCTTCTCCTCCCACCCCCCTACGGCGAGCCCGACGTGCTCCGCGACGAGCGCGTTGAGGTCCACGGGCTGCCGTGGCTCGTGGGCGCCCCGCGCGTGCAGCATCATCTCCTGCACGATGGCGTCGGCGCGCCGCCCGTGCGCGCGGACCTTCTCCGCGTTCATCGCGAGGTCGTCGAGGAGGGGGGCGAGCACGGGGAGGACGACCTCGACGGGCTCGCCGCGCGACGCCTCGAGCTCCTCGCGGAGCTCGCGCACGAGCTCGGCCGAGAGGCCGGCGAAGTTGTTGACGAAGTTGAGGGGGTTCTTGATCTCGTGCGCGATCCCCGCCGTCAGCCGCCCCAGGCCGGCGAGCTTCTCCTGATGGACGAGCTCGGCCTGCGTGCGGTGGAGGTCGTCGAGCGACTGCTCCAGCGCGGCGCTCTTCTCCTCGAGCGCGGCCGTCCGCTCGGCCACGAGCCGCTCCATCTCGGTGGCGTAGCGCCGGAGCGAGCCCGTCATCGTGTTGAAGTCCTCCGTCAGCCGCCCGATCTCGTCGTGGACCCCGACGGGGACGTCGGCCGTGAGGTCGCCCGCGTTGACGCGGCGGACGCCGTCGAGGAGGCGGCTCAGCGGCTGCGTGATCCCGGCGCGGAGGTAGAGCGGGAAGGCGAGGAGCATCAGGAGGGCCGAGGCGAACATGAGGCCCGCGAGGGGGGCGGCCCGGCGGTGCTCGGCGAGGAGGGCCGGGCGGTACCGGTCCTCCACGACCCCCAAGGCCGCCTCGACGGCGCGGGGCGGGCCGTCGAGCGCCGCCGCCTCGACGGGGGTGTGCGGGCCGGGGTGGAGGCCGCGGAGGCGCTGGGCGTCCGGCGGGACGGCCCCGTAGCGGAACGAGACCGACCCGTCGGCGGCCAGGACGAGCTGCGCCGTGGCCCGCACCGCCCGCCCGTAGACGGGGAGCGCGCGCCACGTGACGACGGCGCGGCCGGGCTCGCGGCGGAGGTAGACCCCGCCGTCGTGGGGGTCGAGGTCGGCCACGAGCGGGCCGATCCACGGGGTGCGCATGCCGAGGGGGGCCGCGAGGCTCGTCAGCTGGAACGTGCTCCCGAAGCTGACGAACCCGTCGTCGTCGACGAACACGGCGTCCCAGTCGCGCCCGGCGAAGGGGAACGCGAAGCCGAGGGGGACGCGGACGCCGAGGCCGTCGTGCATCCCCAGCGGCGCCCCCACGGCCGTGTCGAGCGGCGCGGGCTCGCGCGTGAGCAGGTAGCGGCCCTCGCCGTCGGGCGTGAAGCGGACGCCCTGCGGCGGCGGCGCGCCGGCCCACGCGGGCGCGTCGTAGGCGAGCATCGCCCCCGTCCCCAGCGCCGCCAGCAGCACGGCCAGCGCGAACCCCACCACCTTCACCTGGAACGTCGTCGGCTGGGGGACGAAGTTGGCGTAGACGGTGACGAACCCCAGGAGGTAGACCGTCGTGACGAGGAGCGTCACCTGCCGCCACACGAACGGGCCGACGACGCCGGCGTCGCGGAGCACGAGCGCGGCCAGCGCGACGACGGAGCACAACTCGATGAGGAGGAGCGCGCGGAAGGCCCGGGCCTCGGAGGCGTCGGCCCCCCGCCGCGCCGCCCGGCGCACCATCACGACCACGGTCCACAGCACGACGAGGAGCAGGAACGGGGCCGTCACGAGGAGGGCCTGCCGGAGCGGCTCCAGCAGCGGGCCCGGCGCCATGAAGCCCCACGCCACGTGCCCCACCACCTGCGCCCCCGTGAGGAGCCCCGTCGCCCCCAGCACCCACCGCGACTCGCGCGGGTAGGGGTCGCCGAGGAAGTGGTAGGCGAACCCCAGCATCGCCCACAGCAGCAGCAGCGGGAACGCCAGGATCAGCGCGTTGACGTGGACGGCCCACCCGCCGTAGGCCCCGGCCGCGGTGAAGTTCACCGCGTGGAGGCCGACCTGCCCCACCATCAGCGCGATGAGCCAGCCCGTGCCGGGCGCCTTCTCCTTGCGCAGGGCGAAGTAGACCACGATGAGCACCGCCAGGAGGAGGAGGGCGAGGTCCGGGAGTGCAGCCGCGGTGGTGTAGAAAGCGCCCATCGCGCAGGAGGAAGGCTTTGAAACGGCGGAAACTAGGCCCGCGACGCGCAAGGACCATCGGCCCGCCGGCCAGGAGGCGTTTCCGTAGCTTCTCGTCGTGCCCGGTCCCGCCCCGTTTCGATCCACCTACCGCCCCGAGGAAGTCGAGGCGTGGCTGCGACGGACGTGAGACTCCGCGCAGGCACCGAGGCCGACGCGCCCGCCCTCGCCGCCCTCTTCGCCGCTGCCGTCCGTGCAGCCGGGCCGGCGCGCTACACGCCCGAGCAGGTGGACGCCTGGGCCGCCGCGGCCGACGACCCCCGCGCCTTCCGCGCCCGCCTGCTCCGGCACGAGACGCTGGTGGCCGAGGACGACACCGGCCCCATCGGGTTCGCCGGGCTGGCGCCGGACGGCCACGTCACGGCGCTCTACGTGCGCCCCGACCGGATGCGGCGCGGCGTCGGCAGGGCCCTCCTCGGCGCGGTGCTGGCGAGGGCGGCGGCGCGCGGGATCGGGCGGCTGTACGCGGAGGCGAGCGCGTTCAGCCTGCCGCTGTTCGAGCGGGCCGGGTTTACGGTGGAACGCGTCGAGGTGGTCGAGCGCGGGGGCGTGCGGTTCGAGCGCCACCGCGTCGTGCGGGGGTGACGCCATCGGGGTCCGTCCCGCCGTCACACCCGATGAAGGCACAGCCCCCTTGCCGTGCGCCGCCGCCGCCGCGTACGTTGCCCCCGTCGGACCTGCCCGCATCGCCGATGGAGCCTCCTCCGGTAGCCTTCCGCACCCGCGTCGACCGCTGGCTGGCCGTGATCCTCGCGCTCGCCCTCCTCGGCGGGCTCTGGTCGGTCGTCTCCACGTTCCGCATGGACCCGGCGGCGGGGTGGGTCGTCGCGGCCGTGCTGGCGGGGAGCGTCCTGTTCGTGGCGGCGCTCAGCCTCCCGACGGAGTACGTCGTCACCGAGCACGAGCTCGTCGTCCGGTTCGGGCTCTTCCGCCAGCGGATCCCGCTCGCCGCCATCGAGGAGGTGTACCCGACGCGGAACCCGCTCTCGGCCCCGGCCTGGTCGCTGGACCGCCTGGCCGTCCGCTACCGCACGGGGCAGCGGCGGGGACTCGCGCTGATCTCGCCGGCGCGGCAGGACGCGTTCCTGTCGCTGCTCGGGGAGCGGGCGGGGCTGCGCCGCGAGGGCGCCGAGCTGCGGCGCGTCGTCCCCGCGTCCTAGGGCACGCCGGCCGGGAGGCGCCGGAGGCTACGGGCCGGGCGCGAGGGCTCCGCCTACCGGCGCGCGCCCTCGCGGAACGGCGTATGCGGGGCGTTCAGCGTCGCGGCGGCCTCGATGAGGCCGAGGTGGCTGAACCCCTGGGGGAAGTTCCCCAGCAGCGCCCCGCTCGCCGGGTCGACCTCCTCCGACAGCAGCCCCACGTCGTTGGCGAACCCGAGCAGGTGCTCGAAGCGCTCCCGGGCGCGCTCGACCTCGCCGGCCAGGGCGAGGCACTCGACGAGCCAGAGGCTGCAGATCAGGAAGGCCCCCTCCCCGCCCGGGAGCCCGTCGTCGGTCCGGTAGCGATGCACCAGCCCGTCCTTCACCAGGCGCCGCTCGATCTGCTCGATGGTGGCGCGCACGCGGGCGTCGCGGGGCGGGAGGAAGCCGACGATGGGGATCAGCAGGCAGGAGGCGTCCAGCACCCGCATGCCGAAGGACCGCACGAACGCGCCGGTATCGGGGTCGACGCCCTCCTCCTCGACGCGCCGCCGGATCGCCCCGCGCAGCCGCTCCCACGCGGCCAGCGGCGCCGGCGCGCCCCGCGCCCGGGCGAGCCGGATGGCCCGGTCGACGGCCACCCAGCACATCACCTTCGAGTGCACGAAGTGCAGCCGCTCGCCCCGCACCTCCCACAGGCCCGAGTCGGGCCGCGCCCAGTTGTCGGCGACGAAGGCGACGATCCCGGTGAGGAACCGCCAGAAGCCCGGCTCGATGGCGCCCCCGTGCTGGTGGTGCTCCCAGGCGAGCTCCAGCATCTCGCCCGGGATGTCGAGCTGGAACTGCTCCGAGGCGGCGTTCCCGATGCGGACGGGCCGGGAGCCGCGGTAGCCGTCGAGGTGGTCGAGGGCCACCTCCGGCAGGAGCCGCTCGCCGCCGAGGCCGTACATGATCTGGAGGTCCTCGGCGCGGCCGGCCGTCGTCCGCCAGAGGTACTCATGGAAGCCGGCGGCCTCCTCGACGTAGCCGAGCTCGAAGAGGGCCTGGAGGGCCAGCGAGGCGTCGCGCAGCCAGGTGTAGCGGTAGTCCCAGTTGCGCACCCCGCCGATCTCCTCGGGGAGCGAGGTCGTCGGTGCCGCGACGAGGGCGCCGGTCGGGGCGTTCGTCAGCGCCTTCAGGACGAGGGCGCTGCGCACGACGGCGTCGCGGTACGGCCCCTCGTACGTGCACCGGCTCGTCCACTTCTCCCAGAAGTCGCGGGTGGCGGCCAGCCGCTGCTCGACCTCCTCGGCCGAGAAGGTGTGCGGCCGGAGCTCGTGCGGGAGGCCGTAGGTGACGACGAGCCGCGCCCGGTCGCCCTGCCGGAGCCGCCCCTCGTACCGGCAGGCGTGCTCGTCGCAGTGCAGGATCGGGATCTCCGACTGGAAGAGGAGCGCGTCGGCCCCGCCGAAGACGAGCCCGAGGTGGTCGGACACCGGCTCGAAGCGCGGGATCGTCAGGCCGTAGTCGAACCGGGGGACGAACGTGACGCCCACCGACACCTCCCCGGCCTCGCACGTCACGAAGCGGAGGACCTGGTGGTACGGGTGCGGCCGCACGGTGTCCTCGCCCCCGGAGGCCCCCTCGGGCTGCCGCCGGACGGGCAGGCAGTCCGTCAGGACGAGGACGCCGCCTTCCGTCTCGAAGCGGGTCTGGAGGACGTTCGTGCCGGGGAGGTAGCTGCGGGTGACGGTGTACGGCGTCGTCGGGGCGATGCGGAAGTAGCCGCCGCGCTCCCAGTCCAGCAGGCGCGCGAAGACGGGGCGGCCGTCGAAGCGGTGGAGGCAGCACCAGTCGATGGAGCCGTCGCGCGAGACGAGGGCGGCCGAGTGGCAGTCGCTCAGCAGCGCGTAGTGCGCGATGGGCGGGTAGCGGACCTCCGAGCCCTGGGGGTCCGCCGGACCGGAGGTCTTCGCCTGCGTCGTCGTACGCGTCATGCTTCGTCTCGCCTCGTGGGGGCAACGCTGCGCTCGGCGGGAACATAACCAGGCCGTGGCGCGGACCCCGGGCCGGGGCCGTCACCCCTACCACGTCGCGCCCGCCTTCTGAGCGCGCGGGCGTCAGCGGCGCGGGAGGTCCCGGAGGTAGGCGAGCACGTCGTAGCGGGACACGTCGAGGTTCACCGTGGTGTTGGACGCGGACAGGTCCACCTGCACGGTGTCCGACGGCGCGGGCCCCTCGAACGTCCGCCGGTGGATGACGGCCGGGATCGAGCGGTCGATGAGCGAGAGCACGCACGTCTCGCGCAGCGCCTCGTACGACGCCGCCAGCCCGCCGACGGGCGCGGTCTCGTAGCGGCCCGCCGGCGCCCGCGTGCAGTCCATCCGCCCCACGGTGCCCACCTCCTCGGGCGTGACCGCGACGAACTCCTCCTCGGGGCTCCAGCTGTAGGGGACGACGAGCTCCGTCACCGGGCCCTCGACGACGCCGGGGTACCCCTCCCGGAACGCCACCACGATGACCTTCCCATTGAGGTACGGCTGGTCGGTGAGCTGCTCGGCGGCCGGCAGCGCGGCCAGCTCCTCCTGCATCGCGTGCAGGCGGTTGTAGCCTTCGATGGGGGACTCGGACCCGCAGCCGGACGCGGCGAGCAGGCCGGGGAGGA
>DATGQT010000123.1:0-5108 GCA_035304085.1 Rubricoccaceae bacterium | reverse complement strand
AGCGCCCCCGTGAACTCGGCCGCGACGGCGCCGTCCACGAACAGCTTGACGGCGGGGATGCCGCGGATGCCGAAGCGCTGCGCGAGGTGCGGGTTGGCCTCGGTGTCCACCTTCACGAGCGACCACGCCTCGGTCTCGGCGTCGAGCTTCTCGAGGACGGGGCCGAGGACGCGGCACGGGCCGCACCACGCCGCCCAGAAGTCCACGAGGATCGGGCGCTCGCGGCTGGCCTCGATCACCTCGGTTTCGAAGTCGATCACGCCGGAATCGGTGGGGGAACGCATGGGCTAGGCGAAAGGGAGAAGAAAACCGCGAAATCGGTGGCGGGCATGGGGGCGGCGGGCGGAACTTCCGGCCCGCCTCTCGCCATCTTCCCAACGTCCGATGTCCGTGCTCGGTTCGCGCCTCCTCGCCCCCGTCCTCGTCTTCCTCCTCCTCCTCGGCACCGGCTGCGAGGTCGAGCGCGTCGAGCGCGCCGAGACCGGCGCCTACGACCCGAGCACGGACTCGCTCCGGTTCACGGGCGAGGTCCACCTCCGCAACATCCGCCAGCTCACCTTCGGCGGCAACAACGCCGAGGCGTACTGGAGCTTCGACGACGAACGGCTCATCTTCCAGAGCGACTGGGACGCGATCAACCCGCAGGGCTGCGACCAGCAGTTCGTGATGAACGCCGACGGCTCGATGCTCGACGACAGCACGCGCTACGCGCTCGTCTCCTCCGGCCGCGGCCGGACCACCTGCGGCTACTTCTTCCCCGACGGCCGCATCCTCTACGCCTCCACCGACGAGTCGGGGCCGGAGTGCCCGACGCCGCCCGCGAACGAACCCGGCGTCTACGCCTGGCCCATCCACGCCTCCTACAACATCTACGTCGCCGACGCCGACGGCTCGAACCGCGAGCTCCTCATCGGCGGCGACAGCTACGACGCCGAGGCCACCGTCAGCCCCGACGGCCGCTACGTCGTCTTCACCTCGACCCGCACCGGCGACCTCGACCTCTGGCGCTACGACATGGAGACCGGCGAGACGCTCCAGCTCACGCGCGATCTCGGCTACGACGGCGGCGCCTTCTTCTCGCCCGACGGCTCGAAGATCGTCTGGCGCGCCTCCCGCCCCACCGGCGAGGAGGCCGAGGCCTACCGCGCACTCCTCGCCGAGGACGCCGTCGAGCCGTCGGAGCTCAACCTCTTCGTGGCCGACGCCGACGGGCGCAACGCGCGGCAGGTGACCGACCTCCCCGGCGCCAACTGGGCGCCGTTCTTCCACCCCTCCGGCGAGAAGATCATCTTCGCCTCGAACCACCACGCCCTCGACGGCCCCGGCGGCGGGCGCACGTTCGCCCTCTTCATGGTCAACCTCGACGGGACCGGCCTCGAGCAGATCACCCACTCCGGCACGTTCGACGCCTTCCCCATGTTCTCCTTCGACGGCACCCGCCTCGTCTTCGCCTCGAACCGACGGGCCGACCGCCAGATGAGCCGCGAGACCAACGTCTTCGTGGCCGACTGGGTCGAGGAGCCGGAGGCCGTGGACCTCCAGTTCCAGCCCGTCCGGGCTCCCGAGCGATGAGGCGCTGCGCGCTCCTGCCGCTCCTGCTCCTCGCCGCCGGGTGCGCCGAGCGCCCGGCCGAGGGCGGAGATCCCGCCCGCGGGGAGGCGGCGCCCGCCGAGGAGGTGAGCGTCGGCTACACCGTGCGCGGGGTGTTCCTCGGTGCCCTGTACGACGGCCAGGCTGCCACCGTGCGCCACGAGGCCGTGCCTGGCCTCATGCCGGCCATGGAGATGGACTTCCGCGTGGCCGACCCCGCCCTCCTCGAAGGCCTGGTGCCGGGCGACCCGATCCGCTTCCGCCTGGAGGACCGGGGGGACGGGCTGCGCGTGACGGAGGTCGAGCGGCTGCCGCCGGGGACGGCTCTGGACCTGGGCCCGGGTGCGGCCCCCGACAGCACCGCCGTGCCGGACACCGCTACCGCCGCACGCTGAGGCCCGCGCCGAGGAGGACGTCGGGCGCGGCGGCGGTGAGGCCCACGGCGCCGTGGACGTCGAGCTGGAGGGCCGGCGCCAGGGCGAGGGTGTAGCCGTGGTGGAGGAGGAGCCCCGCAGGACCGACCTCGGGCGCTTCGAGCGCCAGCTCCAGGAACGCCCCGAGCTCCTCGGTGAGCCCGGCGCCGCCCACGAGGGTGGCGCTGAAGAGGAACCGGCCGTCGCTCCGAGCGCCGCCGATCTGGCTGCCGAGGTCCACCCTCGGCGTGAGCGCGAGGCCCGTGGTGATCAGCACCTCGGGATCGAACGCGCCGCTGCTCACGTCGTCCTCCCCGACGGGGAGCGTGGTGGCGGCGATGACGGCGAGGTCCCAGCCGCCGACGGGGCCGAGCTGGGCCTTCACGCCGAGCGAGGCGTCGCTGAACCCGGATGCGCCTTCGGCCCCGACGTAGTCCGGGGCGCCGAGGCGGAGCTCCAGCCGGGAGAACGGCGCGTAGCGCGCCAGCAGCTCGGGTGCGCCGACGACGTCGGTGCCGTCGTCGTGGGTCCAGGTGAGTCCGCTCTCGACCTGGACGTGGCCGAGGGGGACGACGAGGCCGCTCTCGGTGAAGTCGGGCCGGTCGGTGGCCAGCTCGGGCGCCTGCGCCCGCGCGACGGCGAGGAGGAGGGGGAACAGGGCGAGGCGGCGCATCGTAGGAGGGACGAAGGCTTGATTTAGGAGAACCTAAAATGTAGATTGGCCCCGGTCAAGCCCCCCGCGCCATGCACACCCAGGCCGTCGAGGACTACGTCAAGGCGATCTACGACCTCGCCCGCGCCGAGGAGAAGGTGACGACGAGCGCGCTCGCCGAGCGCCTCGGCGTGGCCCCGGCCTCCGTCACCGGGATGGTGAAGAAGCTGGCCGAGATGCACCTCGTCGCGCACGAGCCCTATCGCGGCGTCACGCTCACCGACGCCGGGCGGCGCATCGCCGTCGAGGTCATCCGCCACCACCGCCTCGTCGAGACGTACCTCCACGAGGCGCTGGGCGTGCCGTGGGACGAGGTCCACGCCGAGGCCGAGAAGTGGGAGCACGTGCTCTCGGAGGCGCTGGAGGCGCGGATGGACGCCGCCCTCGGCCACCCCACCAACGACCCCCACGGCGCCCCCATCCCGACGCCGGGCCTGGAGCTGGAGGAGCCGGACTGGCCCCCGCTCGCCCGCCTCGAAGCCGGCCGGCGCGCCGTCGTCGCCGAGGTGAGCGACCACGACCCGGCGCTGCTCCGCTACGTCGGCGGCCTCGGGCTCTACCCCGGCACCGCCTTCGAGGTCGTCGCCGGGCCGCCCTACGCCGACGGCCCCGTCACCGTCCGCCTCCTCGACGGGGAGCAGGAGGGCGCCGAGCACGCCGTCGGCGACCGCGCCGCGGCCCACATCTTCGTCAAAGAGATCCAGTGATGCACACGTTCACGAAAGCCCACGGACCACGGACCACAGACCACGGATGGGGGAGGAGGGGCAGGCGCGCGGTCCTCTGCTTTCTGTCCCCTGCCCTCTGTCTTCTGGCCGCTGGCTGCACGGACGGGCCCGGGCGGGGCGGCGACCTCGGCGGGCGGCAGATCCGCGCCGTCGCCACGACGAGCATGGTGGCCGACCTCGTCCGCGAGATCGGCGGCGAGCGGGTGGTCGTCGAGGGGCTGATGGGGCCGAACGTGGACCCCCACCTCTACCGCCCGACGGAGGGCGACGTGACGCGGATGACGGCCGCCGACGTCATCTTCTTCAACGGCCTCCACCTCGAGGGGAAGATGGCTGAAGTGCTGGAGCAGGTCGAGCGCCAGGGCATCGCGGCCGAGGCCGTCGCCGAGGCGATCCCGGAGGACCGGCTCCTGGCCCCGCCCGAGTTCCAGGGCAACTACGACCCCCACGTCTGGATGGACGCACAGCTGTGGAAGGAGGCCGCGGGCGCCGTCGCAAGCCGCCTCGCCGCACTCGACACGGCCCACGCCGCCGGCTACCGCCAGCGCCTCGCCGGATACACGGCTCGCCTGGATTCGCTCGACCGCTGGGTTCGCGGGCGCGTGGCCGAGGTGCCCGAGGCGCAGCGCGTCCTCGTCACCGCGCACGACGCGTTCAACTACTTCGGGCGCGCCTACGGCTTCGAGGTACGGGGCCTCCAGGGCATCTCGACGGCCACCGAGGCCGGCACGGCCGACGTGCAGGCGCTCGCGCGGTTCGTGGCCGAGCGGCGCATCCCGGCCATGTTCGTCGAGTCGAGCATCTCGCCGCGCTCGATCCAGGCGGTGCAGGAGGCCGTGCAGGCGCGCGGCTTCAGCGTCCGCATCGGCGGCAGCCTCTACTCCGACGCCCTCGGCAGCCCCGGCTCCGGTGCCGAGACGTACGAGGGGATGATCCGGCACAACGTCAACACCATCGTGGACGCGCTCCTCCCGCAGTCGGCCACGGAGGCATCACCCGATGGCGTCGCGATGCGATGAATCCCATCCCCTGGCATCCTGAGCGGAGCGAAGGATCTACTTCTTGGAGGCCGGCAGCCCAACGGGACCTCCGTCGTATCGGGGCTAGATCCTTCGCCTCCGCTCGCTGGCGCTCACTCTGCTCAGGATGACCCCGTTGCTGAACCGATCAGCCATGAGCACACCCTACGCCGTCGACGTCGCCGACCTCACCGTTGCCTACCGGGACCAGCCGGTGCTATGGGACGTGGACCTCCAGGTGCCGGAGGGGGTCCTCATGGCCGTCGTCGGGCCGAACGGGGCGGGGAAGACGACGCTCATCAAGGCCGTCCTCGGGCTCGTCCCGAAGGCCGCCGGCCGCGTCCTCGTCCACGGCGCCCCCTACGAGGCGCAGCGGAAGCGCGTCGCCTACGTCCCCCAGCGCGGCAGCGTGGACTGGGACTTCCCCACGAGCGTGCTCGACGTCGTCACGATGGGGACGTACGGCCGCCTCGGCTGGCTCCGCCGGCCCGGCGCTGCCGAGCGCGCGCGCGCGATGGAGGCGCTCGGGCAGGTGGGCATGGCCGACTTCGCCGGCCGCCAGATCGCCCAGCTCTCGGGGGGGCAGCAGCAGCGCGTCTTCCTCGCCCGCGCCCTCGTCCAGGACGCCGACGTCTACTTCATGGAC
>DATGQT010000122.1:0-6803 GCA_035304085.1 Rubricoccaceae bacterium | reverse complement strand
CCCGGTGGCCGTCGGCCAGCACGGCGACCTCCCGCCCGAGCACGTCGTACACCGCCAGCCGGACCTCGGCCGACGCCGCGACCTCGTACGTGATCACCGCGTGCCGCGCGAACGGGTTCGGCGACACCACGGCGGGGGCCGTCGAGGTCGCCGCCGCGAAGAAGTCGGCGCCCTCGACGGTCGCCTCGAACGTCGCGCCCCCGCCGGCGATGGCCGTCGGCGCCGCGACGTGGATCGTGAAGCGGGCGGTGTCGCAGGCGTCGTCGGGGTAGTCGCCGATGTGGAGGTCGAGGTCGTACGTCCCGTCCGGGGCGTTGGCCGGGACGCGGACGCGGACCGCCCGCGTGACGGTGGCGCCGGCGGGGAGGATCCCGGAGCCGAGGCGGACCGTGCGGCTGACGGGGCCGTCGGCGTCGAGCCAGAGGTCGAGGGGGGCGGGGCTGTCGTCGTGGTTCGTCACGGTGGTCGTGAACGTGATGACGTCGCCGGGGGCGGGGGTGTCGTCGTCGAGCGTCGCCGCGAGCGCCTGCTCGCAGCCGCCGAGTAAGAGCGTCGGCTTGTAGAGGGCCACCTCCCGATCCATCCGATCCGACTGCCCCGCCGTCAACTCGTACTTGCACGCGTCGTCGGTGTAGTCCATGAAGTTCTCGATGGGGTCGGGGCCGCCGCCGGGGCAGGTATCGCGGCCGGCGGGGCAGCCGAAGGCCATGACGATCTCAGCGGGCGTATCGCAGACGCGGTCGCCGTCGGTCTCGCAGCCGGGCGGGACGTCGCCGCCCGCGCAGCCTGTGGTGCCGTCGAAGGTGTGGTAGAGGCCGAGGTAGTGGCCGACCTCGTGGACGGCGGTGTCGCCCTCGTTGTAGGGCAGGGCGCTGCCGCCGGGCATGGACTGGTCGAGGATGACGACGCCGTGGCGGTAGTCGTCCTCGGGGTAGTACCACGGGTACGTGGCGAAGCCGAAGGCGCCGCTCGGGAGCCGGCACGAATAGACGTTGAGGTGGGTGGCCGGGCTGTGGTGCAGCGCCAGCTTCATCGGGTCCGGGTTCGAGTGGCAGCCGGTGAACCACGTGGGGTTCGTCGTGCGCGTCACGAGGTCGAGCTCGAAGCGGAAGTTCGTGCGGTGCCCGCCGGTGGTGCCGTCGAAGGAATCGTTGAGCACTCGGATCTGGTCCTCGATCCACTCGTCCGGGACGTCCCCGTTGTCCGGGCCGCTGCCCTGATTGATGACGTGGAACGCGACCGGGATCGTGAGGGTGGTGCCGGACCGATATGCCCCGCCGTGACGGGCGTTCAGCGCGGCCACGGCGGCGTCGTCCGCCGCGAGTTGCGCCTCCGTCGGCGTCGGGACGCCGCAGGGGATGCCCGGCTGGAGCGTGCCGTCTGCGACGTGGACGTGGGTGTCGGGGGCGTGGACCTCTCCCGGCGTCGTGGACGCCTGGAAACGCTGCGCCCGCGCGCTCACAGACAGCAGGGCCAAAACGACGAGGACGCGGCTCCAACGGAAGGCCGGAGCACAGAGGGAGGCGAGGAGCATGGCGCTGGGGCGAGGTGATGGGGTGAGGCCGGGCGAGGCCGCCCCGGACGCGAGGAGCGTCCTGCGCACGGGTGGATACGGTGACGAGGCAGGCGGGGGAGGAGGGGTAGGGCTCGGCGGGAGCACCTGGTCGGAGTATACGCCGCCGCCTCGCTGCGTCCGCCTCGGCCGGCACCTCGACCAGGAGGCGCCTTCGCCGACGAAGCTGCCTCAGAACCAGCCCCCTCGGGGCGCAGCACGACGACCTCGATCGGAACGGGACGGCCAGGTTGAACGTGACGAACCCCTCGTCCGTCCCGGCAACGAAGCCGGCACGCAAGCGTGACGAGCGCGGGCGGTTCCTCCTCGTTGAGGTTACCGCTAGAGAACGGAGCGCCGCTCGGCGGATCGCTGAACGCGCCCCGGCTGGCACCGCCCGACCGGGGGGCGCCCCTGTTGATCTGAGATGGTGGGCAAGGTATCGTGGGAGGTGCACCGGATCCCCCTGCCCATGCGCGCGCTCCCGGCTCTCGGATCGCTCCTCGCCCTCTGGGTGCTGTCCGCCCTCGTGGTGCTGCCGGCGCCCCCGCTCCGGGCGCAGCCCTCGCCCGAGTATTACGATGACCTCGCGGCGCACGACCTCGCCACCGGCCAGGGCAGCTGCCAGGCCGGCCGCCCCCTCGGCCGCATCGAGGCCGACCTCTGCGGGCCGATGGGCGGCTACCTCACCTTCGACGGCGTCGTCGCCGCCCTCGACGCGCTTCGTGCCCAGTACCCCGACATCGTCTCGGCCAAGACCTCGCTCGGGCAGAGCCACGAGGGCCGCGACGTGTGGTTGGTCGAGGTCACGGACCACCCCGTCGTGGACGAGGGGGAGCCGGAGGTGCTCTTCACCGGGCTCCACCACGCCAACGAGCCTGGCGCGATGATGGCCGTCCTCTACACGATGTACTACCTCGCCGAGCAGTACGCCACCAACCCCGCCGTGCGGGCCCTCGTCCGCAACCGCCGCCTCTTCTTCGTCCCCGTCGTCAACCCCGACGGCTACGCTTACAACGAGCAGACGGACCCCTCGGGAGGGGGGATGTGGCGGAAGAACCTGCGGGACAACGGGGACGGCTCCTTCGGCGTCGATCTCAACCGGAACTACGGGTACGGGTGGGGCTGGAGCAACACCAGTTCCAGCCCCGACCCGTCGAGCCTGACCTACCGTGGGCCGGAGCCGTTCTCGGAGCCGGAGACGCGGGCGATCCGCGACTTCGCCGAGGGGGGGCGTCGGCTGGCGGTCACGGTGGACTACCACACCCACGGGGGCTACTTCGCCTACCCCACGGCGGGCCGGGCCGAGGTGGCGCTGGCAGTGGCCGAGGCGCAGGCGGTCACGGTGTCGGTGTACGACGCGCTGGGGCGGCGGGTGGCCCTCCTCCACGACGGGCCGCTCGCGGCGGGGGTCGAGCACCGCCTCACGTTCGACGGCGCCGGGCTGCCCGTGGGCGTCTACGTCGTGCGGGCGGTGGGGGAGGCGTTCGCCGACACCCGCATCCTCACGCTCACGCGGTAGGGGGCGCCTCGCTTTCGGCTCCCGCTGCCCCGCCGGCCTGCTGCACCGAGGGAGGGGCGGCGCGGTGCTCTAGCACCCCCGCACCGCGAGGAACACCTCGGCCGCGGCGACGCAGGCGAGGAAGAACGCCAGGGGCGGGAGCCATCGGGGCCACGGCCGTTCCATGCTCTCTCAGCGCGCGGCGGGGCCGGAATGACCACCGGCCGGGCGTGCGGGGGCGTTTCTCAGAACGGCACCGCCGGATTGAAGGCCACGAACTCCTCGGCCGTCCCCACGACGAGCTCGGCCCGGCGGAGGAGTCGAGCCCACGGCCCGCGGCTTCGGCGCCGAGGCTGAGGAGGAACCCGCACTTCAGCGGGCGGTCTGTGCGGGCGGGTGATGCGGGAGCAGAGGGCGGCTCAGCGACTCGAGACGAGGACCACCGCCGATGCGTACCCCTGCACGGGGCAGGACTCCGCCACCGGCCCTTCGACGTACACCTCCACGGTGTCCCCGACGGCGAGGTCGGCCAGCTCGGCCTGGAGCAGGGTTCCTGCGCCCGTGCGGCGGAGGTAGCGCGTCTCCGCGTCGGCGGTGGCGAGGATGCCGCACGGCTCCCGAGAGCCCGGGCCGGCCTCGACCAGGATGCCGGTGCCGGTGGCGTGGGTGGTGATCGACGCGATGGGCCCCCTCACGAGCGGCTCCTCGTCGGGTGCGCTCAGGGCGTCGGGTCGAGCACACGCGGAGATCAGCAGGGCCAGGAACGTGAGGGCGAGGAGGCCGAGGCGGGGGTGCTTCTCGTTGCCCATCGGGGGAACGCTGCAGCGTGTCGGGGACGACGGCAAAGTACGAGCAGGGGTAGCGGGAGCAGAAGGGCCGCAGGTGAACGGCGGACCGACCGGGCGACACGCCCTTTCTCACGGGGCCGCGGATTTTCCACTTGGCCTCCGGCCGTAGGGCGTAAGTTATCAGCCCCTTCACCCGCCCTCCTCCAGCCGTGACTTCCAAGTACCAACGTCGCGTCGTGCTCGCCCTCAGCGCGCTGGCGCTGCTCGTAACCGGATGCGGTGGAGGCGACGAGCCGCCCGCGTCGGTCCCCGATGGCGCGGCTGCGCCCGCCGACGGCGAAGCGGCCGGCGCCGAGCTGTTCGACACCGACTTCGGGCAGGTCTGCCGCGGCACCGGGCAGCCCCGGGCGGCCGAATACGTCGCCGGGCCCGGCGTCCACCCGATCCTGGTCATGCGGTCGGAGGACGGCACCGAGTATCACGGTGGCATCGCCACGCTGCCGGAGGGCTGGGGCGCGCAGTGGCCCGACCTCGAGCGGACCGAACTCGTCGCCTGCGCACGACGGGTCTCCGCCACGCCGGTCGAGGTCTGCGAGGGGTACGCCGACGAGGACACCGGCGCGGAGTGGTCCGTGCAGACGCATGACGTCGTCTACGACTACGAGGTGCGGGTGGCGCGCACGGCCGAGGTCCTCGGCCGCTCGACGTTCGAGGTGGACGCCGGGCCCTGCCCGATGATCTCGACCTACACCCAGGGCGACCCGCAGCCCGTGCCCTACTACCCGGGCGTCGGCGACGGGGAGTTCGAGCTGTTCGTGCGCCCGTTCGTGACGGGGAGCTGAGGAGCTGAGCTGCCGCCCGTCGGGTTCGCTCGGGTTCCCCGCGCGAGCGAGGTGCGCCCCCCGAAGGGCAGGGCGCCCGGTGGCTTCGTATCATCAGCCGTCGCTTCTGGCCTGCACCCCCGCGTCCCTGACCTCACACTCCCCCCTCATGAGTCCCTTCCGCTACGCCCTCGCCCTCCCCACCTTCGTCGTTCTCCTCGCGGCCGTATCCGTCGCCCGTGCGCAGGGGGTGCCCGCGAACGAGCCCTGGTACGAGCAGAACCCTCTCCCGCAGGGGATGACCGAGGAGGAGATGCAGCGCCGGCACGAGATCGGCCTCGGCTTCTCTCCGACGCCCCCGCCCCCGGGCCCCGTCCGCAACGTCGCCGAGTTCGAGCGGAGCGAGGCCGTCCTCATCCGCTACCCCCTCGGCATCACGCTCCAGCTGGTGGCCGCCCTCTCCGAGCAGCTCCGCGTCATCACCATCGTGGCCACCCAGGGGCTGGAGGACCAGGCGGCGAGCGCCTTCCAGGGGGCCGGCGTCAACATGGACAACGTCGAGTTCCTCCGTGCGCCGACGGACTCGTACTGGACGCGCGACTACGGCCCGTTCTACATCGCCGACGGGAACGGCGACATCGGCATCGTCGACTTCATCTACAACCGCCCGCGCCCCTCCGACGACGCCATCCCCGCCGCCCTCGCCGCCTACCTCGACGTCCCCTTCTACGCGATGGACCTCGTCCACACCGGCGGCAACTACATGACCGACAGCCGGGGCGTCTCGGCGTCCACCGACCTCGTCTGGGAGGAGAACGGGTTCAACCAGACCCTCGTGCTCGACCGGATGCTCGACTACCTCGGCGTCGAGACCTACCACGTCACCATCGACCCCCAGGACACCTACCTCAAGCACATCGACACGTGGGCCAAGTTCCTCGACGTCGACAAGGTCCTCATCGCCGAGGTGCCGCCCTCGGACCCCCACTACGACGAGCACGAGGCCGTCGCCGCCTACTTCGCCTCGCAGACGAGCGCCTACGGCACGCCGTACCAGGTCTTCCGGGTCTACACCCCAGGCGGGGAGCCCTACACCAACGCCCTCGTCGTGAACGAGCGCGTGTACGTGCCCGTCGTCAACTCGCCGTGGGACGACGAGGCGCTCGCCCTCTACGAGGCCGCGATGCCGGGGTACGAGGTGCTCCCGTTCACGGGGAGCTGGCTCTCCACCGACGCGCTCCACTGCCGCGTCAAGGAGGTCGCCGACAACGAGATGCTGTACCTCCGCCACGACCCCGTGGCCGGGGAGGTCCCCTACCAGCCCGAGATCGCGCTCGACGTCGACATCGTCCCCTACAGCGGGGCGCCGCTGCTGGAGGACGAGCTGTTCCTGTTCTACCGGGTGGACGGGGGGCCGTACGACGCCCTCCCGCTCCAGCACGCCGGCGGGGACACGTACACGGCGTCGCTGCCGGTGCCGCCGGGGGGCGACGTCCAGATCGACTACTACTTCTCTGCGGCGGACGCGTCGGGGCGCACGGAGCACTTCCCGCTGGTGGGGCCGGACGGCCCGCGCTCCTTCTACGTCCTCCCGTCCGCCGGCGCCTGCGAGCAGGAGCTCTCGGCGATGCTCGACGACCCGGCCCCCGCCCCCGGCGACGTCATCACGTTCACGACCACCGTGACGAACCACGACGACAGCCCCGCCCCCCTCGACCTCTGGCTCGACGCCGACGGCCCCGTCGACCGCCGCATCCACCTCGCCGCCGGCACCCTCCCCGCCGGGGCGACGGTGACACGGAACGTCCGCGTCCGCGTCCCGGCCAACGCCCCGGGCGGGACGTACGCCCTCGACCTCCACATCGGCGACTACCCCGACGACGCCTGCGACACCGCCCGCTTCACGATCCACGTCTCGGCGCCGACGGCCATCGCCGGCGGGGGCGCGACGTTCGAGGCGACCGTCGAGGGCGCCGACTTCTTCGCGGCGGCGACCTCGGCGGCCCCCGCCGTGGTGTCGCCGAACCCGTTCGCGCGGCACGCGGTGATCACGTACGAGGTCGCGGCGTCGGCCGAGGTCCGGCTGGCGGTGTACGACGTGCTCGGGCGGGAGGTCGCCGTGCTGGCCGACGGCCACCGGG
>DATGQT010000121.1:0-12150 GCA_035304085.1 Rubricoccaceae bacterium | reverse complement strand
GCCACCCGCCTCGGCGTCCCCGGCATCCCGGCGCTCGCCGAGGAGGCCATGATCGCCCGCGACGCGCTGCTGGCCGAGTTCACCGGCGGGCACGTCCACGTCTGCCACATCTCCACGGCGAAGGCGGTGGACCTCGTGCGGCAGGCGAAGGCGGCCGGCGTCCCGATGACGGCCGAGGCGGCCCCCCACCACTTCGCCCTCACCGACGAGGCCGTCGAGGCGAGCGGGTTCGACACGCACACGAAGATGCACCCGCCGCTGCGCACCGCCGCCGACGTCGAGGCCGTCAAGGAGGGCCTCCGCGACGGGACGATTGACGCCATCGCGACGGACCACGCGCCGCACGCGTCGTTCGAGAAGGAGGTCGAGTTCATCGCCGCGCCGTTCGGCATCCTCGGGCTGGAGACGTGCTGGGGCCTCGTCGGCCGCGAGCTGATCCGGCCGGGCGTGCTGACGGTGGCCGAGGCGGTCTACAAGCTGTCCGTCGCCCCGCGCGAGATCCTGCGGCTGCCCGTCCCCCTGATCGAGGAAGGCGCCGAGGCGAACCTCACGATCTTCGACGCCGAGACCGAGTGGACCTTCGAGGCCCGGCACGTCCGCTCGAAGTCGCGGAACACCCCGTTCGTCGGCGCGCCGATGGTGGGGAGGGCGTGGGCGGTCTACAACCACGGGCAGCTCGTGGAGGCGGAGGGGTGATGGATCGTCCGTGGTCCGTCGTCAGTGGCGGCCCACAACGGGCCACGGACTACTGACCACGGACTACTGACCACGGACCAACCCCCCATGAGCACCAACACCGCCTGGCTCGTCCTCGTCGTCTCCGGGCTGTTCGAGACGGTGTGGGCCGTGGGCATCAGGTACACCGACGGGTTCACGCGGCTGCTCCCGAGCCTCGGTGTGCTCGCGGCGATGGCCGTGAGCGTCTACGGCCTCTCGCTCGCGGCGCGCGTGCTCCCCATCGGGACGGCCTACGCCGTCTGGACGGGGATCGGCGCCGTCGGCGCGGTCCTCGTCGGGATCGGGTGGCTGGGGGAGCCGCGGACGGCGGCGCGGCTCGCCTGCCTCGCCCTCATCGTGGCCGGGATCGTCGGGCTCCGGCTGCTCGGCGGCGATGGGCGCTGAAGGGCGCATCGAGGTCATCGTCGGCGACGTCACGCGGCTGGACGTGGACGCCGTCGTCAACGCGGCGAACCGGGCACTCGCCGGCGGCGTGGGAGCCGGGGCGTACCGTTCCCGGTGCCGCCTCGCCTTGCCGTAGGTCGTTCCCCCACAGAAAAGGAGGGGGAGAGACGGCAGCCCTCGTCCAGGCGTTGCAGGACTATCGGTCTGGATAGCCTCAGGCCTGGGCGGGGCCGTTTGGCTGCTGCACGACCCCCATCCGGTTGATCCCACCATGAACACGCAAGATCCCGTCTCCACCTCCCCTCCGCCGCGCGCTTCCGCCCGCGCCGCCCGCGTCCCCGGTCCCATCGCCCGCGTCGAAAGGGCCGCCACTGCGACGCCGGAGCCCCGGCATCCTTCTGATCCCGTTCGCGAAGCCGAGGAGCACGAGCCGTCCCTGCTCGACGCGCACGCCACGCCGGAGGCGAGGGGGTATGGGGCCGGCTGAGCTGGCCCCGTGGCGCGGGGGCCACGGAACGGGGCGAGGGCCGTTTCCCCGGTCGCTCTCCCCTAGCTGGCGTTCCACGCCCGGCCGAGCCAGTGCCCCGCCGCGAAGGCGACCATGTCTACGAGCGCATTGGGCAGCACCTCCGGCCCGGATGTCTCGAAGAACGATTGCCCGCACGCTCGGCGCTCGAACACCTGCTCGGCCGCCTCGTAGATGACCGCGGTGGCGAGGGCGTGCCGGAGCGGCACGGCCATGAGCCCGAGCGCCAGCCCTGCCGCGAGGTGCACGGCCGTCCACGGATCTACGGCGGCTCGGTTCTGCTCCGACTTCCGGGTCGCGAGGAGCTTCATGACGGCGAGTGTATCACACGTGCTACAGGGCGAGTTCCACTTCACCAGCGCCGGGAACAGCCGGAACGGGGTGGTCATGTCGGCTGCGGCGTGGGGGCGAGGGCCTCATCGGCCATCGCCGCGTTCGCCCCGCCCGGGCTCAGGGGCCGGTCGCCGCGCGGGCGCCCTGGCGGGAGGCCTCGCGCCGCTGCGCCCGCCACTCGCGGATCTGACGCGTGAGCGTGTGCTTCATCTCGACGATGGCCTGCTCGAGGTCGTCGGCCGAGCCCTCGGCGCGGAGCGTGGCACCGGGGACGTGGACGGTGGCCTCGGCCCGGTACGGCCTCGCGGAGGCGAGGTCCCGGTAACGCCGCGTCGTGTGCTCCACCTCGACCTCGACGGTGACGGGGGCGAGGTCGGTGTCGCCGAAGGCGCGGAAGGCGTCGGCGAGCTTGTCTTCGACGAGGCGGCGGATGCCGCTGGTGAGCGTGAGGCGGGTGCCTTTGAGGGAGACGATCATGGCGAGGCAGGGCTTGCGTCAGCCGCGCGGGCGCCTCGGGACGCAGGCGCTCGGGTCGACGGTGGGGGACGGGGGCGCCTTCCGGGTCGGCGGGGCCGGTGAGCGTGTAGGGCGGGGCGTCCTCGGGGCGCTACAGGGCGAACTTGGGGAGGGGGGAGAGATCACGGAGTTCCTCGGGGAGCACGCTCATCACGTGCGCGAGCATGCCGTCGCCGAGGTGGGTGTCGAGCACGCGGAGGACGGCGCGAGCGGCCGTTTCGGGGTTCGTGCCGCCGACGTCGGAGAGCGCCGCGGCGACGCGGGCGAGGAACGCCTCGCGGTCGAGCTTCTCGGGCTTGCCGGTGGGGTCGTAGCCCTCGAAGTAGAGGCCGCGGACGAGGACGGGGAGCTGGGCGGCGAGGTGGTGGACCTCCTCGATCGGGAGGCGGTCGCGGAGGGCGCCGAGGACGCCGCGGAGGGCGTGGTAGGCCACCTTCAGGCTGGGATGGTTCATCTCGCGGCTGATCTCGTGGAGCCAGCCCTGGGTGTCCTGGGCTGCCCGCTCGAGCATGGAGAACGGATGGTTCGACATGGCGTTGCCTCTTGAACGGGAAAAGGTGAGTGGGAAGGGGAGCGGTGGCGGGCGCGGGCTCCGCCGGCTGGAGGAGCAGCTTCCCGAACCTTCCAGGGATGGGGGCCGCTAGCAGGCGGAGGTGGCAACGCCAGCGTATCACCGTTGCAGCGGTTCGGCCCCCCGGACGGAGGCTCCCGAGGATGACGGCAAAGCGCGAGGTCGGCCGTGGGGCCTTCCCTTACACCCGCCGAGGCCGCGGGGAAATGGGCAGGCGAGTCGCCCGCGGGGGATGTCGGATGGAGGACGTCACGGGCAGCGACGTCACACGGCTTCGCACGGCGCGCCGACGGGGTCGTTCTGCCGGCGGTGCGCCTTCGAGGCCCTCTGCTACGCGTAGAAGCCCCCGGCGCCGAACCACCGCGGCCGGCGGAACCGACGGGCGCCATCGTAGATTCCAGAACGGTTCCGTTCTGCATCCACGGCTCCACTCCGACCTCTCTTGGCCACCCTCACGCTGAAGAACCTCCCCGACGAACTCCACCGCCGGCTCAAGGCCCGCGCCGAGCGGAACCACCGGAGCCTCAACCGCGAGGCCATCCGCCTCCTCGAGCAGGCCGTCGCGTCCGACCCCGAGCCGAAGGAGGACGAGGCGTGGGCGCGAGCGGAGGCACTCCGGAAGCGGCTCGCCGCCGAGGGCGTCCGGATCTCGGCCGAGGAGCTCCAAGCGGCCATCGAGGAAGGCCGCCCGTGATCGTGGCCGACACGAACCTCGTGGCCTACGGCGCCATCGAGGGGGACCGCACGGAGGCCGCCGCGCGCGTGCGCCGACGCGACGCGGACTGGGTGGCCCCGCCGCTGTGGGCGAGCGAGTTCCTGAACGTCCTCGTCACGCAGGTCCGCGCCGGGAAGCTCACCGTGGCGCAGGCGCGCGCGGTATGGCCTGCCGCCCGCGCGCTCGTCCGCGAGGTCGAGAGCGACCCCCTCGCTGCGCTCGATCTGGCCGCGGTGCGGGGCCTCTCGGGTTACGACGCCGAGTTCGTCGCCCTGGCCGAGCGGCTCGGCGTCCGCGTGGTCACCGACGACCGGCGCGTGCTCGCGGCGTGCCCCGACCTCGCCGTGAGCCTCGACGCGTTCGCGGACGAGGGGAACGGGGGCGAGGGAGCCCCACCGGACGCGCCCGACTGGTAGCGGTCGGGGACGGCGCTACCCTGGCGCCGCACCCCCCCACCCCTGCCGCCTACCAGCGCGAGCGGTACCGCCGTCTCAAGGCTGCTGGGGAAGCCTCGGGGGACGGTTCGGGGACAGCGTACCTGAGGAGCCTTCGGAGGTGTCGACGGAATCGGCCCGTAGGGCCCACAAACGGCGAAAGCGGCCCCGTGGAGCCGCTTTCTGAGGGGTACGCCCGAGAGGATTCGAACCTCTGACCTTCGGAACCGGAATCCGACGCTCTATCCACCTGAGCTACGGGCGCGGGGGACGAGCAAGATAGGGGAGCCGCCGAGGCGAGCGCAATCCGAGCGCGCGGATTCCCCGTGAACGGTGAACGGGCGGGGCGGAGGGGGCGTCGGAAGGCCCTACCTTAGCGGGCTCGCCGCCCGAACGAACCCGCTCATGCCCGTCAAGATCGCCGCCGTCGAAGAGGGCTCGCTCGCCGAGGCGCTCGGCTGGCGGCCGGGCGACCAGGTCGTCGCCGTCAACGGCGAGGCCGTCGAGGACGAGCTCGACTTCCGCTTCAAGACCTCCGAGGAGGAGCTGGAGCTGAAGGTGCGCCTTCAGGGGAAGCTCGAAGTCCAGCACGTCACGAAGGACTACGACGAGGGCTTCGGCGTCCAGCTCGAGGAGTTCCGCATCAAGACGTGCGGGGACGACTGCGTCTTCTGCTTCGTCGACCAGAACCCCCTCGGCCTCCGCGAGACGCTCTACTTCCGCGACGGCGACTTCCGCCTCTCGTTCCTCTACGGCAACTACGTCACCGTCACGAACCTCCGCGAGCGCGACCTCAAGCGGATCGTCGAGCAGCGGCTGAGCCCCCTCTACATCTCCGTCCACTGCACCGACGACGCCGTCCGCCGCGCGCTGATGGGGCACCGGACGCAGCACGACCGCCAGGCCGAGAAGCTCCGGTTCTTCCACGACCACGGCATCGAGATGCACGCGCAGATCGTCCTCACGCCGGGGTTCAACGACGGCGGCGCCCTCGTCAAGACGATCCTCGACCTGTACGCCCTCCACGCGCGCCTCTTCTCCGTCACCGTGGTGCCCGTGGGGCTGACGCGGCTACGGGAGGGGCTGACCGAGCTGCGGACGGTCGCGCCCGCCGAGGCCGAGCAGCTCGTCCGCCTCGTCCGCCGCTGGCAGGCGTTCTTCCGCGAGCGGATCGGCCGCGGCTTCGTCTACCTCTCCGACGAGATGTACCTCCTCGCGGGCGAGGACTTCCCGCAGGAGGACGAGTACGACGGCTACCCGCTCATGGAGAACGGCGTCGGGATGTGCCGCGACTTCCTGAACGAGCTGGCGTTCCAGGCGGAGGACCTCCCCGCGGCGCTGGAGGCGCCCCGCCGTCTCACCCTCGCCACGGGCACCCTCGCCGCCCCGATCCTCATCGAGCGGGTGAAGCCCGTGCTGGAGCGGGTCGAGGGGCTCTCGGTGGACGTGGTGCCGTGTGAGAACCTCCTCCTCGGCGACACGGTGACGGTCAGCGGGCTCCTCAACTACCGGAGCTTCTGGGCGGCGCTGAAGCCGCTGAAGGACGCCGGCCGCCTCGGCGACCTCGTCCTCCTCCCGCCCGACTCCGTCAACTTCGAGGGGAAGTTCCTCGACGAGGCGCCGGGGAAGGCGACGCCGGCCGACCTCGCCGCCCACCTCGGCGTGCCCGTCGAGGTGTTCCAGGGGGACTGGGTGGACGTGGCCGAGCGGCTGGCCGAGCCGGAGGCCGACGCGCGTGCCGCGCTCGCTGCGGCCTGAGTCCGGGGCGCGACGGAACGCGGTACTGAAAGGCGCCGTGCACCCGGCGCGGCACGGGGTTCGTAGCCCCCGCCTTCGTAGCTTCGCCGCCGAACCGCACCCGGCCCCGTGACCGACCCCGACCGTCCCCCCGACCCCGCGCGCGCCGACCTCCTCGAAACGGCGCGCTTGCCCGCCGCGCCGCCGCGCCCGCGCGCCTTCCCCACGCTCCGCGACGCCTGGCCGCAGGCGCGCCCGTTCACGCTCGACGGCGGGCTGGAGCGCCACGGGTTCACCCCCGGCTGGACCGCCCTCCTCGTCGCCGTCGTCGCTTTCATCGTTTACCAGATCGCGGGGACCGTCGTCGCGGCCTTCGGGGTCGTCGGGCGGCTGGCGGGGGCGGGGGAAGCGCCCGACCCCGAGGCCGTGATGGAGCTGATCTCGAGCGACGCCCCGCTCCTGCTGACGAGCAACGCGCTGGGGCAGGCCGTCGGGTTCGGGCTCCTCGTCTGGCTCGTCGTGCGGATGCACACGCGGCAGGGGGGGGCGTTCCTCCGGCTGCGCGCGCCCGACGGGCAGGGGCTGGGGCTGGCCGCCCTCGGCTGGGCGGTGCTCTACCCCGGCCTCCTCTGGCTCGGCCACCTCAACCAGTTCCTCCCGCAGCCGACGTGGCTCAGCGAACTGGAGCGGATGCAGAACGACCTCCTCGAGACGGCGCTGCTCCAGTCCGACCTCGGCGCGCCGTTCCTCCTGCTCACGATGGCGCTCACGCCGGCCGTCTTCGAGGAGCTCCTCTTCCGCGGCTACCTCCAGCGGCAGGTCGAGCGTCGGTTCGGGTGGGTCGTGAGCATCGTGGCCGTCGGGCTGTTCTTCGGGCTGTACCACCTCCGGCTGTCGCAGGTCATCCCGCTCAGCCTCCTCGGCGCCTACCTCGGCTACGTGACGTGGGCGACGGGGAGCCTCTACAGCGCCATGCTCGTACACCTCCTCAACAACGGCCTCGCCGTGCTCGTCGGCGTCTACGCCCGGTCGTCGCCCACGCTCGACGTGGAGGCGGTCGAGAGCGCTACGGTGCCGTGGTATCTTGGCCTCGTGAGCCTGATGGCGGCGGTGGGCGTGCTCGTCGCCCTCCGCCGGCGGCGCGAGGCCGTCGCCGGCACCGCCCCGGACGCCGCGCCCGTGCCGCCCGAGCCCGCCCCGCCCCTCTACACGCAGCCCCTCCCCTCCGGGGAAGCTGAGGACCGAAACCCCGACGCATGAACGACCCCAAGACCTACGAAGGCTGGATCTCCGTCTTCTCCTGCGGCACCGACTTCGAGGCCGACCTCGTCCGCGACCGCCTCGGCGAGGTGGACATCCCCGCCGTCGTGCTCACGCAGCGCGACCACGCCTTCAACCTCAACGTGGGCGACATGTCGCCGGTCCACGTGATGGTGCCGCCCGAGCACGAGGCCGCCGCGCGCGAGGTCGTCGAGCAGGCGCCGCTGACCGACTCCGAGCTCGAGGAGGCCGCCATGGCGGCCGACCTCTACGCCCCGGACGCCTACGACCCCCGCACCGAGGCCGCCCTCGACTCCGGCATCGAGGACATCTCGTTCGAGGTGCCCGAGGACGAGGATGAGGAGGCGCCGGGGGAGGAGGGATGAATCGCGGATCGTGGAGTGCGGATTGCGGATTTTCTGGCTCCGATCCGCAATCCGCAATCGGAAATCCGCGATGAGCAACCTCCTCCAGCGCATCCTGGCCGGGCTCGTCGCGGCGCCGGTCGCGCTGGCGCTGGCGTGGCTGGGGGGCTGGGCGTTCGCGGCCCTCGTGGCGGCCGTGGCGCTGGCGGCGCAGGCCGAGGTGTACGGGCTCCTCCGCAAGGGGGGGACGCAGCCGCTCGTGGCGCCCGGGCTCGTGATGGGCGCGCTGGCGGTGATCCGGCCGCTCGTGCCGGCGGCCGGGCCGCTCCTCGTCGTCGTCGGCGTCCTCGTGCTGTTCGCCGCGCTGTTGCGCGTGCGCGAGCGGCCGATCCTCGACGTGGCGGGCACCCTATTCGGCGTGTTCTACCCGGCGCTGTTGCTCTCCTCCGGCGTGGTCCTTCGTGAGGCCGAGGGGCCGTTCCTCGACCCCCTCGACGGGTTCTGGCTCACGGCCGCCGTGATGGTGAGCGTGTGGGGGGCGGACACGTTCGCCTACGCCGCCGGGCGCCTCTTCGGGCGGCACCCGCTCTTCCCGCGCGTCTCGCCGAAGAAGACGTGGGAGGGCGCCGCGGGCGGGCTCCTCGGCGCCTTCGCCGTCGTGGCCGCCTTCAAGCTCGCCGCGCTCGACGTGCTGACGTGGGCCGACGTGGTCGTCCTCGCGCTCTGCGCCGGCGTGGCCGGGCCGCTGGGCGACCTCACCGAGAGCCTGTTCAAGAGGTCGGTCGACGTCAAGGACTCCGGCCGCCTCTTCCCCGGCCACGGCGGGATGCTCGACCGGATCGACGCCGCCGTCGTGGCCGTCCCGCTGGCGGCGCTCTACCTCGACCACGTCGCGGGGGTGTTCTGATTGCGGAATGCGGACTTCGGATTGCGGATTTGGGGGCAACAAATCCGCAATCCGAAATCCCCGATCCGCAATCGAGCGTGTCGGAACGGTGGCACCGGGGGTGCGGTACATTCCGGCCGAACCCCCGCCGCCATGCTGAACCCCCGACAGCGCGTCCAGCCGCGCCGGTTCCACTACGAGCCCCGGTTCTACGACCCGAAGAAGGAGGAGCGGCTGAAGCGCCGCTTCCGGGCGGAGCGCCTCCGCGCCCGCCCGAAGTCGAAGCAGCCCCACTTCGTGGCCGTAGCCCTCGGGCTCGTCGTCGCGTTCCTGCTCTACCTCAACATCGAAGAGATCGCCGAGCGCGCGGCCGCCGTCGGCGGCGTCCTCTTCGGCGGCTGAGCGCCCCGCCCGCGTGCCCGAGACCCCGCCCCCCCGCTCCGGCCCGCCGGCCCCCGACGGGCTCGTCCGCGCTATGCCCGACGTCCTCGCCAGCAAGATCGCGGCGGGGGAGGTGGTCCAGCGCCCGGCCAGCGTGGCCAAGGAGCTGATGGAGAACGCGCTCGACGCGGGCGCCGCGTCGGTGAGCCTCGTCGTGCGGAAGGCCGGCAGCGAACTCGTCCAGGTCGTCGACGACGGGTGCGGGATGGGGCCGCGGGATGCGCTGGCCTGCTTCGGCCGCCACGCCACGAGCAAGCTCCGCCAGATCGAGGATCTGGAGCGGCTCGCCACCCTCGGCTTCCGCGGCGAGGCCCTCGCCTCCATCGCCGCCGTGGCGCAGGTGGAGCTGCGGACGCGCCGCGTCGGCGACGCCGTCGGCACGTGCGTGCGCGTCGAGGGGGGGCGGTGCGTCGAGGAGCGGCCGTGCGCGGCGCCGCCCGGTACGTCGGTCGCCGTGCGCAACCTGTTCTACAACGTGCCCGCGCGGCGGAACTTCCTCAAGACGCCGGCCACCGAGTTCAAGCACCTCGTCGAGACGTTCCAGACGCAGGCGCTCTCGAACCCCGCCGCCGCCTTCTCGCTCGTCCACGACGACGTCGAGGTGTACCGGCTGCCGGGGGCGCCGGAGGGGGCGTCGTTCGAGGAGGCCCTCGCCCGCCGGCTGGCCGACCTCTTCGGCGACCAGGACCCCGAGAAGCTCGTGCCCGTCGAGGAGACGACGAGCTACCTCTCGGTGCGGGGGTTCGTCGGGCGGCCGGAGCACGCGAAGCGGAGCCGGGGCGACCAGTTCACGTTCGTCAACGGCCGCGTCGTCAAGAGCCGCGCGCTCGACCACGCCGTGGCCTCGGCCTACGGCGAGCTCCTCCCCGAGGGCCGCCACCCGTTCTTCGCGCTGTTCCTGGCGGTGGACCCCCGCCACGTCGACGTCAACGTCCACCCGACGAAGACGGAGGTGAAGTTCGACGACGAGCGCGGCGTGTACGGCTTCATCCGCGCCGTCGTCAAGAAGGGGCTGGCCGAGGCCGACCTCGCGCTCCCGTTCGCCGCCGGCCCGGCCACGACGGCGGCGCGCGTGACGCTCCCCGCCTCCGGCTTCGCCGACGCCCCCGGCCTCCCGCCGCTCCCGGACGCGCCCGCCTCGGTGCCCGGTCCGGCCGCCGTGCCTCCGCTCCGGCCGGCGAGGGGGGAGGGCGACGGGGCCTCCGAGCGGCCGGCGCCGCTGCCGTCCGGCCCCATCCCCAGCGGAAACCTCCGATTTCCGTCGCGCCTGACGCCGGTGCCGGAGGAGGAGGGGGCGCCGGAGGCGGGGGAGCAGTTGGGCGAGCGCACGATCTGGCAGCTCCACAACCGCTACGTCCTCACCCCCATCGCCACGGGACTCCTCGTGCTCGACCAGCAGGCGGCCCACGAGCGGATCCTCTACGAGCGCGCGCTGACGGCGATGGAGGGGGGGATGGCCGCCTCGCAGCAGCTCCTCTTCCCCCACACCCTCGACGTCGCCCCCGCCGACGCGGCTCTCCTCGACGAGCTGATGGAGGACCTCCGCGCGCTCGGGTTCGACCTGGAGAAGCTCTCCGGCCGGAGCGTGCTCGTCCGCGGCGTGCCCTCGGAGGTCCGCCTCGGCAACGAGCGGGCGATCCTGGAGGACCTCCTCGCGCAGTACCGCGCCAACCGCGAGGGCTTCCAGCTGGAGGGGCGGGAGAACCTCGCGCGGAGCCTCGCCCGGCGGAGCGCCATCAAGCCGGGCCACCCGCTGAAGCCCGACGAGGCGCGCGCCCTCATCGACCAGCTCTTCACCTGCCGGATGCCCTACGTCGACCCCGGCGGGCGCCCGACGATGGTGAAGCTGACGGTGGAGGAGCTGGAGCGGCGGTTCAGCCGCGGCGGCGGGTGAGGGCCGGCGGAGGTCGAAGGTCGAAGGTCGAAGGTCGAAGGTCGAAGGTCGAAGGTCGAAGGTCGAAGGTCGAAGGTCGAAGGTCGAAGGTCGATCAGGAGTGCCGGAGAAGTTCCCCTGACCTCTGACTTCTGACCTTTGACTTCTGACCTCTGACTTCTGACTCCTGCCCCCTGTCTTCTGCCCCTTACTCGCTGTATTCTAACGGCGTCGTGTCCTACCCTGGGTCGACGTGAGCCGCACGCCCATGGAGCCGCCCGTCGCCGATACCACCACGCTCCTGCGCGAGGCGCAGGCCGGGCAGCGTGGCGCCTCCGACGTGCTCTTCGAGCGGCTCTACGACGAGCTCCGCAGCCTCGCCCACGCCCGCCTGAGCGGCCACCGCCCCGGCGCCACCCTCGACACGACCGGCCTCGTCCACGAAGCGTACCTCCGCCTCATCGACCGCGAGCGCGTCACGCCGGCCGACCGCGCGCACTTCGTCGCCCTCGCCGCGCGGGCCATGCGCTACGTCCTCCTCGACCGCGCCCGAGCCCGCGTCCGCGAGAAGCGCGGCGGCCCCCGCGCGGCCGTCCCCCTCGACGCCGTCCAGGTCGCCGCCGACGAGCGCGCGGCCGACCTCCTCGCCCTCGACGAGGCGCTCGAACGGCTCCGCGCGCAGTCGGCCCGCCTGGCCGAGGTCGTGGAGTACCGGTTCTTCGGCGGCCTCACCTACGACGAGATCGCCGAGGTGACGGGGCGCTCCGTCGCCACCGTCGAGCGGGACTGGGTGCGCGCGCGGCTGTGGCTCTACCGCGCGATGCGGGAGGGGGGGGCGGGGGAGGAGGCGATCCGACGGGACGGTGAGGGGAACCGGGGCGATCCGGCGATAGGGACGTGAGCTTGCCCCGCGCCATGAACGACCTCACCGCCGACCGCTGGCAGCGCCTCGACGCCCTCCTCGCCGAGGCCCTCGCCCGCGACCCCGCCGACCGCACGGCCTACCTCCGCGCTGCCTGCGGCGGCGACCCCGCCCTCTACGCCGAGGCCGTCGCCCTCCTCGACAGCGCCAGCGAGGCGGCGCGTGCCCTCGGCGAGTCCGCCGTCACGTACGCCACGCCGCTGCTGGCCGATGGGGGGGAGGCGCCGCCGGAGGTCGGCCTCGCGCCCGGCACGCTGGTGGGGCCGTACCGCGTCGTCGGCGAGGCCGGGCGCGGGGGGATGGGCGTCGTCTACCGCGCCCGCCGCGCCGACGGCGCCTTCGAGAAGACCGTCGCCCTCAAGCTCGTCAAGCGGGGGATGGACACCGACGAGGTGCTCGCCCGGTTCCGCCGCGAGCGGCAGGTGCTCGCCGGCCTCGACCACCCCGGC
>DATGQT010000120.1:0-2567 GCA_035304085.1 Rubricoccaceae bacterium | reverse complement strand
AGACGCAGCGCCGCTAGAGATGGGCCGCGATCGGCAGAGCGCGCGGCGCGGGGGGGTGCGCAAGGGATGGCTGATGTCGGGATGGGCGATAGGCGGGCTAACCCGTAATTGGACGGCTGACGGACGTGTTGCATCGCGTCCGCCGGCCGTATAGTACGCAACCGGGTACATTCGAGGGAAGCGTCGGAATCCAGCGTGACGGCGGGCTACGGGCCGAAAGGGTCACGGTGGCCGTGAGGCTGGTTCCGGGGTATAGCGTCTGTCGGACGTCTAACGTGCGTCAGAGACGGCCTGCTCGAACGGAATGGCCCCCTCTCCGCTCGCCTTCGCCTCGTCGTAGGCCCGGACGGCCTCGATCTCCTCCAGCGCGTCGAGGAGCTGACGGTAGCGCTCGATGCCGACGAGCACGGCGATGCGGTGCCCGTCCTCGTCCGTCACGTACTGCGTTTCGGTGGGGGTCATAGCGTTCCCGTCGGGGTCCTCTCGTCCGACGCGAGGAGCGGCCGTGCGTTCCTCACTAGCCGCGCGTCAGAGCCGGAACCGGAGCTGCACGCCGAGGTCGCGGACGACGTTGCCCTCGATCTCGTTGTGCCCGCTCGACACCCGCGTCACGTCCTCGAAGACCGTCACGGCGTACTTCGCCTGCAGCGTCAGCCCCTCCACCGGCTCCACCGTCGCCAGCACGTACGTCCGCACGCCGCGGCCGAAGAGGACGGGGAGGGCGAACACGTACGTGAGGTCGCTCTCGTACTGGTACAGCCGGGCGTCGAAGCCGTCGGTGTCGAAGAACGTCAGGCGGGCGTCGAGGCGGAATGAGGAGAAGACCCGCCAGCGGACGTCCTGGTAGACGAGCACGCCGAGCGCGGGGTCCTGCCCCTCCTCGACGTAGCGCGAGCCCTCGACGCGGGCGCGGAGGCGGAGGCGGCGGTTCGCCTCGTACTCGGCGTGGAGGCGGAGCGTCTGCCGCGTCTCGTTGAGGAGCCCGCCGACGAGGCTGCCGGGGATGCCGCCGGGCACGTCGGTCCCCGCCTCGCGCGTCTCGGTGCGCGCCTGCACGTAGTAGCGGAGCCAGCGGCGCGGCCGGTGCTCCACGAACACCATCGCCTCGTGGCCGGCCGAC
Organism: Rubricoccaceae bacterium; assembly: GCA_035304085.1. Taxonomy (GTDB): domain Bacteria; phylum Bacteroidota; class Rhodothermia; order Rhodothermales; family Rubricoccaceae; genus DATGQT01. The sequence continues at coordinate 1,447 of DATGQT010000120.1, read as the reverse complement.
GGCCGCGGCACGCCGAAGCGGAGCCACGGGAACCGGTACTGGTCCACGTACGCCGAGACCGTCAGCGTGCGGCCGGGCCGGAGCCGGAAGCCCACGTAGAAGCCCGTCTCGTTCTGGCCGACGCCGTTGCGCTCGCCGAAGGGGTAGCCGTGCAGCGTCACGAAGTCGCGCGCGTAGTGGCGGCCGAGCACGAGCACGTCGAGCGCGTCGCCCACCCCGGCCGCCACGCCGCCGACGCCGCCGAGGGCGCCGCCGGGCGCGCGCGCCACCTCGCCGAAGGCCTGGAACGAACGGGTGCGGACGTCGGCGTAGACGCTGCCCGTCGTGGCCTCGCTGCCCGCGAAGGCGAACCGCTCGTAGGGCCGCTCCCCCGGCGCGACGGGGTCGTCGAACCGGGCGCGGTAGCCGACGACGCCGACGGTGGCGCCGACGCGCCGCCCGTCGAGCCGGTACTCGACGCCGCCGCCGAAGAGCGTCTCGCCGGCGGCGTCCTTCCCGGCGATCTCGGTGGCCGTGCGGTGGTAGCCGTCGCCGGTGGCGTCGAGGCGGCGGCGGGAGCCGAAGGCGGAGGCGTAGAGGCCGGGGACGACGGCGACGGACGCGGCGGCGCCGCGGAGGAACCGGTTCTCCTCCACGGAGCCGTAGGGCCGGAGGCCGCGCCCGCTGCGGATGGGCCCGTGCACGGCGTCGGGGCCCTTGCCGAACCCGCTCGCGCGCCAGAGCACGAGGCCCTGCCCGTACTCCGCCACGAAGTCGCCCACGACGAGGGCGTCCACGCGGCCGAGGTCGAGGACGGCGGCGTGGGCGGAGGCGTAGTCGTAGCCGGGCTGGCCGTCGAAGGCGAACCGCTCGCCGGGGTCCTTCTCCAGGGTGACGTTGAGGGAGACGTTGCGGCGGTAGGTGGCCCGGAGGCGGGTGTAGACGCGCTCGGGCGAGCCCGCGTAGGCGCGCGTCGTGTCGTCGCCCCGGAAGCCCCGCGCGAGGTCGAGCCTTCGCTGGACGCGCTGGAGGCCGGTGTAGCGGAGGCCGCGGGCGATCTCCGAGAGAGACGGCACCGGCGGGAAGCGCGCCGCCCGCGGCGCCTCGACGTCGAGCGCCTCCCCGATGCGGAGGTAGGGCCGCGCGTCGAGGTACACCTCCGCCGTCACGCCCTCGACGCGCCGGAGCTCGGGGAGCGAGCCGAAGGGGCCGTTCGCCGCGCGGTAGGCCACGATGGCCTGGGCCAGCAGCGGCGAGAAGGCCGGGACGAGCGCCAGCTCCGCGGCCGTGGCGCGGTTGACGTCGAGGGGGTTCTCGCGGAGGTCCGTGAGCAGCTCCAGCAGCGCCGTAGGGTCGCCGCTCACGTCCTCCTCCGTCAGCGTCTCCAGCCGCTCCGTCTCGTCCGGCGCCGCCTGCGTGGTGTCGGCCGGCACGGGCTGCGCGAAGGCCGGGGGGCAGAGGGCAGGGG
>DATGQT010000119.1:0-3707 GCA_035304085.1 Rubricoccaceae bacterium | reverse complement strand
GCCCTGGAACTCCGGCTTGCGGCGGTTGAGGAAGGCGCCGACGCCCTCGGCGAAGTCCTCGGTGGCGCAGCACTGCCCGAAGAGGGCGGCCTCCTGCGCGAGCCCCTGCGCGAGCGGGAGGTCGGCCGCGCGGAGGGCCTGGAGCGCGAACGCCACGGCCACCGGCGCCTTCCCCGCGATGGTGACGACGAGCTCCTTCGCCACGCCGAGGAGCGCCTCCGCCGTGGCGACGCGGTTGACGAGGCCGACCTCGTAGGCCCGCTGCGCCGTGATCCGCTCGCCCGCCAGCAGCAGCTCCGCCGCGATCCCGCGCCCGACGAGGCGGGGCAGCCGCTGCGTGCCGCCGTAGCCGGGGATGAGGCCGAGGTTCACCTCGGGCTGCCCGAACTGCGCCGACTCGCTCGCCACGCGGAGGTGGCACGCCATCGCGAGCTCGCAGCCGCCGCCGAGGGCGAACCCGTTGACGGCCGCCACCACCGGCTTCGGCATCGCCTCGATCTGGTTGAAGACGGCCTGCCCGGCGAGCGCGAAGCGGTGGCCCTCGATCGGGTCCATCTCCGCGAACTCCGCGATGTCGGCGCCGGCGGCGAAGGCGCGGTCCCCGGCGCCGGTGACGATCACGCCGCGGACGGCCTCGTCGTGGCGGGCCTTGCGGAAGGCGGCGCCGAGCTCGGCCACGGTGCGGCGGCTGAGCGCGTTGAGCTGCTCCGGCCGGTTGAGGGTGATGGTGGCGACGCCGTCGGCGTCTACGTCGTAGAGGAGGGTGGAGAAGGGGGGGGATTCCATCCGTCGGGGGTGGGTGAAACGCAATAGGGGCACGCCGACGGCATGCCCCTGCGGAGAGTACAGGGTCAACTCCGCTCGCGGTCGCGTGTGCGGGGGGCGGAGTCGCCGCCCTCGGGGAGGTCCTCGTCGAGGAGGCCGGTGTCGAGGCGGGGCTCGGCGGCGCGCTCGCCGAGGGTGGCCTCGAACGCCTCGATGTCGAGGTCGCTGAGCGACGTGAGCGGGTCGCTGAAGGCCTCCTCGAGCGCCTCCACGCTCGCCTGCGTCTCCTCGACCTCGGAGACGAGGGTGTCGAGCTGGAACGAGACCTCCTCGGGGTTCTGCATCGTGAGCGACTGCTCGTAGACGTAGCGCGTGACGTCCTCGATGGTGGCGAGCTGGGCCTCGATGAGGTCGAGGTTCTCGTTGGCCTTCTTGAACTTGTCGAGGCGCTTCTGGAGGATCTGGAGCCGGCGCGCCTTCACCTGGCGCACGCGCGGGGGGTCCTGCTCCATCTCGGCGCGGAGCCCGTTGATGGCGCGGACGATCTCCTCCTCGCCCGTCCGCTGCGCGAACCGGAGGTAGCGGTCCTTGAGCTGGAGGAGGTTGAGGTAGGAGTCGAGGAGGCCGTCGATCTTCTGGAGGTGGGCGTCGAGCATGCCCTGGCTCGCGTAGGAGAGCTTCGCGAAGTTGTCGCGGATGGCCTTCTCGATGTTGCGGAAGCGGACGTAGCGCTTCTGGTCGTCGCGGTGGAGGGAGCGGAGGATCTCGCGGTCGCTCGGGGGCTTGTTCCGCTCCGCGGCCTTCCGCGAGCGGACGACGCGCCGGTAGCGCTCCGAGCGGGGGACGGTGCCGAGGTACATCAGCTCCGCCGCCGCGGCGAAGAGGAGGACGAGGTTGGAGGCGATGCCGCCGGTGAGGAGGGCCGCCACGAGCGCCGAGATCAGGAACACGAGGTTCACCGGGCTCATGAAGGCCTCTTTGTAGAAGTTGATCGGCTCGTCGGGCATCGGGGAGGCCCCGCCTTGCGGGACGCTGGTTACGCCGGGAGTAGACGACGGAAGCGGGGCGAGGGTTCAGCGAGGGCCGGCTTCCGCCGTTCAGGCCGACGTAGGGACGCGGCGCGGCTCGTCCCCACGCGCGAACCGGAGGCGGGGCCGCGGCTCACTCGCCCTGGCGCTGGCGGCCGATGGTCTTGGCGCCGCGTGCGTCCTCGGCCGGGCGCTCGCCCTCCTCGGGCGGCACGACGCGGCCGATCGTCCGGCCCGGCGCCCGCGACGGCTCGTCCGAGGCGGCGCCGCCGGAGGGGTCGCCCATCTGCTGCTTCATCTGGCGGACGAGCGCCTCGGCCTCCGCCTTCCGCACGGCCTCGCGGTCGGCCTCCTCGCGGGCGCGTCGCGCGGCGGCGTCCTCGTCCAGCCCGGCGTCCTCCAGCGCCACCTCGAAGCGCGCCTCGCTCTCGACGTTCTGGCGCGTGAGGCGGTCGAGCATCTCCTCGTGCGTCGCCTCGGCCTCGGGGTTGGTGAGGCCGCGGAGGGCGTCGAGGAGGCCGCGCTTGCGCCGGGCTTCGCGGTACTGCTGCTTGAGCGCCCGCATCTCGCGGAGGTGGCGCTTCTCCTCTTCCTTGAGGCGCTCGAACTCTTCGGGGGTCATGAGGGGAAGGGGGAAGGGCCACTAGCCACTGATCACCAGTGCCCAATGCCCAGTGGCCGGTGGCTCTATTCGGTCCGCTCGCGGCGGCGCTCGGCGGGGGCGGCGTCGCCGCCGGTCTCCTCCGCCTCGGGGATGCGGAGCTCGGGCTCGGGCGTGGCGGCGCGCGGGGCGGGCTCGGCCAGCCCCATCTCGAGCTTGAACTGCTTGACGAGCTCGGCCGCCTGGATCTCCTGCGCGTCCTCCTCGATCTTGAGCGCCTCGGTGTCGATGGAGTCGAGCGCCATCTCCATGCGGGCCTCGTTCCGCGCCGTCATCTCGTTGACGCGGTTGATCATCTCGTCGTGGGTGGCGTCGACGCCGGCGACCTCGAACTGCTCGAGGGTGTCGGCGATCTTGGCCTGCCACTTCGCGCGCTCGTGGGCGCGGAGGGCCTCCTTCGCCTCGCTGATCTTCTTCTCGCGCTCGCGCATGAACGCCTTCTTGACCTGGAGCGACTTCTCGTAGGCCTGCTCGGCGAACGTGAGCTGCTCCTTCGTGCGCGCCTGCGCCTCCTTGACCTGCTGGAGCTGGACGGCGTAGCGCTGCGCGATGTCGTCGCGGCCGGCCTGGATGGCGGCCTTGATCTTCGCCGTGAGGCTCTGCTGCTCGGCGTCGTAGCGGCGGAACTCCTTCTGGAGCAGCATCACGTTGGCCTTCACCGTCGCGATGTTCTCGTTCATCTTCGGGACCTGGTCGTTCAGCTCCCGGATGTTCTGCTCGAGGATCAGCCGGGGGTCTTCCATCGCCGAGATGGCCCCGCCGAAGATGGACTTGATCAGGCGCGTGAAGCGCTTCCAGAGGGACATGGGATCGCGGATTGCGGATCGCGGGCGCGGGTTGGCGCGCCCGCAATCGGTGAGCGGTGGGGTTCAATGTAAGGCGCGGGGGCGTCCGATGCCGCCCCAGCGCGTGCCGTCGTAGCGGCCGAGGAGGCGGGAAGTTGCGGGCGGCGGCTCCGGGCCGAACCGGAACGCCCCCCGCACGGCCTCCGCGTCCAGCCGCGACGGGTCCGCGGCGTAGGCGGTGGCGAGGACGGCGCCGGGTTCTACGGCGTCACCGACGGTTTTGTTGAGGACGAACCCGGCCGTGGGGTCCACGGCGTCCTCCTTACGCCGCCGGCCGGCGCCGAGTGCCACCGACGCCCAGCCGAGCGCGAGGGCGTCGATCCCGGCCACGTAGCCCGCGGCGCCGTCCGGCGCGCGGATCTCGGCGACGGGGGCGCTGCCCTCGCGTGCGTCGGGGTCGTCGAGCAC
>DATGQT010000118.1:0-13322 GCA_035304085.1 Rubricoccaceae bacterium | reverse complement strand
CCGACGAGGGACAGCCCCGCGCCCTGCCACGCCCAGCGGGTGAGCGGGCGGCGGGCGGGGGGCTCCGGCACGGGCGGGGCCTCCTCCTTCGTCCTGAGAACCTCGGGTGCGGGCATCTCCGGGTGCGGCGGAGCCTGGGGGCAGGGGCTACGCCGCAACCTCGCTCCGGGGTTCGCCGCCGGCCGGGCAGGATGCCGTGAAGAAGGGAGGGCGGGGGAGGCCAGGGCGGAATCCGCCGCGGCGCCACGTCCCCTCCATCCCGCCATCCTCCTGCCTGAAGCGCGTGGTGCAGGGGCCTCTCCCGAGCGTCCACCGGCTGGACTTAGGTAAGGATCCTTACGGAGCAGCCTTTCTAAATATTGGATAGTTTATTTTAGTAATGTGCCCAAAATAATGCCAATTAACAAGTTTATTAAGTTACTTATGAAGTTATATACATAAAACCTCCTAAACCTCCTATATTCTTCAATGAATTTTATTCCATTGACAGTTGTAAACAATCTTATCTCAGCTACTTTGTCATGTCCTCCTACTCTCCCTGTCAACCTGCCTGACGATTTCTTATCTTTGTCATCGTCAGTCTGAGTCTCTCCGTAAGTAGTAGCATCCCACTCCTTCTTAAGCCAATCTATTGCTTCATTCTTGTCCTTTCCTGTAATAGCGAGATAATCAGATTGGATAAGCTCGGACACTGCTCTCCTTATAACCCCCAAATCATGATGTTGCTTCGAAAGCCATGAATTTGCTTTTGTTTCAGCAGTGGATTTCTTTAAACTACGGAAATACTCAAGTATCCTAATCCTAAGATCTTCTTCTCTGTTAAGGGGGTTCCAATTCATAGTAGCGATCGGATCTTCTTAAGTTATGCTACTTGTCAAAGTCCTAGAACCCCTAGTTATGTGGAGGGTACCCACGAGGCGGTCACGAGGCGTTGAGCATCCGCAGGATGGGGCGGGCGAGGAGCAGCAGCGACACGAGGAAGAACGCCACCGCCATCACCTTCCGGTTCGGCCGTCCGTAGCGGATCTGCCACGCCCCGCCGAAGACGGCCCCCACGCCGATCGCGATCACGAGCCCGAACGCCCCCGTGATGAGCGCGAGGTCCTCCGCGTCGCCCGTGAACGTCGCCGTGCCGGGGAGGCCCGCCCGCGTCCGGTAGATGATCTCCCCGACGACGAACGAGAGCCAGCCCATGAAGCCCACGAGCGCCGTGCCGATCACCACGAGCACCCACCCCAGCCGGCGCACGGCCTTGCCCGAGCGGAGCGGGTACCCGCACTCGGCGCAGCGCTTCACCACCTCGGTGGTCTCGAACCCGCAGCGGTAGCAGGTCCGCGTCTCGTCGGCCGCGTAGGGCGTCTTGAAGTTGGCGGGGAAGGCGGAGAGGCGCATGGGCGTTCGCGCGAGGGGGAGGGCCGCCGCCCGGCGCGGGGCCGCAGCGACGCCGCAAGTAACACCGCGCACCCGATACGAGGCAACGGGCGCCACGGCCCTGATCCTATGGGGCATGCCCGTCCGCTCCGCCCGGCGGGGAGTCTGCTCAGGTACCCCGCTCACGCTGGTGCTCCTCCGCGAGCCTCAGCACGTCCTCCATGCTCAGGCCCTCCAGCAGCGCGTCCCGCTCCGCCGTGTAATCGCCCAGCCCGGGCCCATACTGCTGGAGGAACCGCGCGGCGTCGGCGACGCCGAGGGCACGGACGAGGGCGTCGATGCCGGCCGCGTTGACTTCGGCGGCCGTCCGGTGGCGGCGAGGAGAGGAAGCAGTAGCGCTCATAGGTCGAGAGCAGCGGCGAGTTCGAGGGGGGTAACGACGCGGGTGGCCCTGGTGTTCACCTCTCGCGCTTTCCGAAGCAGACGGTCGTCGGTGGTACAGAAGAAGTCGGCCGCTGCCACTACAGCCGAAGCGAGGTGGAGTGCATCGAACGGCTTGATCCCCGTGCCCTGATAGGTGAGGGTGAGCGCACGCACCTCCTCCGTAACGGGCACGTCGCGGGCAGCGAGGGCGAGGACGTGCTCGGCGAAGTCGCGGCGGCTCTGATTACGCAGTCGAGAGGATTCGGCGCGGAGGGCGGCTGAGCTCAGGATCTCTACGTCGCCGCCCTCGGTCGCAGTGAGCACAGCCGTGATCGCGTCGGCCTCGACGCGGACGCGGAACTGGTCACGGTCGTCCAGCGGGCGCTGGAGCGCGCAATTGTCGCGGTATACGACCGGCATGACGGAAGCTACCCCAGCCGAGAGCCATGGGCTCGACCCCTGTGAACCGCCGTCGAACGCGGCGGGAGGGCGGGGCCGTCGGTAGCTTCCCGTCTCCTCCGCACGTCCCCTCCCCCCATGCCCGTCCGCGTCCGCTTCGCCCCGAGCCCCACCGGCCTCCTCCACATCGGCGGCCTGAGAACGGCCCTCTACAACTACCTCCTCGCGCGCCAGCAGGGGGGCGCCTTCGTCCTCCGCATCGAGGACACCGACCAGGCCCGCTACGTCGCCGGCGCCGAGGACGACATCATCGAGAGCCTCCGGTGGGCCGGGCTCGACTACGACGAGGGCCCCGGCCTCGGCGGCCCGCACGCGCCCTACCACCAGAGCCTCCGCACCGACCGCTACCGCGAGGCCGTGGAGGCGCTCGTCGCCGCCGGCCACGCCTACTACGCCTTCGACACGCCGGAGGCGCTGGAGGCCATGCGGCAGCGGCTGGCCACGCCGGAGAACCCCGCGCCGAAGTACGACGCCGCCACGCGGATGCAGATGGAGAACAGCCTCACGCTGTCCGAGAGCGAGGTGAGCCTCCGCCTGCTGCAGGAGGAGTACGTCGTCCGCCTCAAGGTGCCCCCGGGCGAGACCGTCCGCTTCGACGACCTCATCCGCGGGTCCGTCACGTTCGAGACCGACGCCCTCGACGACCAGGTCCTCCTCAAGAGCGACGGGCTGCCGACGTACCACCTCGCCAACGTCGTGGACGACCACGCGATGGGGATCACGCACGTCGTCCGCGGCGAGGAGTGGCTGCCGTCCACGCCCAAGCACCTCCTGCTGTACCGCGCCTTCGGGTGGGAGCCGCCGCAGATGGCGCACCTCCCGCTGATCCTCTCGCCCTCGGGCGGCAAGCTCTCCAAGCGCAACGCCGAGAGCATGGGCATCCCCGTCTCGGTGCGGCAGTACCGCGAGGCGGGCTACGAGCCCGAGGCGCTCCTCAACTTCCTCGCCCTCCTCGGCTGGCACCCCGAGGACGAGCAGGAGATCTTCTCGCTGGAGGAGCTGGTCCAGCGGTTCAGCCTGGAGCGCGTGAGCAAGAGCGGCGCGAAGTTCGACCTCGACAAGCTGAACTGGATCAACGGCCAGACGCTCCGCGCCCTGCCCACCGAGGAGATCGCCCGCCGCGCCCGCCCCGCCGTCGAGGCCCGCGTCGGCGCCGTGAACGACGGCGACCTGCACGCCGCCGTGGACCTCCTCCGCGAGCGCCTCACCTTCGCCCACGACCTCGCCGACGCCGTCTACCTCTTCCGCGACCCCGACCACTACGACGAGGCCGGCCTGAAAAAACGCTGGAAGCCCGACAGCGCCCGCCTCCTCCGCCTCTACGCCGACCGCCTCGAGGCTGAGCCCGACTTCGACGTGGCGACGACGGAGGCGATCCTCCGCGAGCTCGCCGAGGCGGAGGGCGTCGGCGCCGGCCAGCTCATCCACCCGACGCGGCTGGCCGTGACGGGGGTGACGGCCGGGGCCGGGCTGTTCGAGACGCTGGCCGTCGTCGGCCGCGAGGCGACGGTCCGCCGCCTGCGGCGGGCGGCCGAGGTGCTGGGATAGTCGTTGAACGTTCTACGTTGAACGTTTAACGATACGGGGTCAGCCGCCCAGCCGCTCCCGCAGCAGCGCCTGCACCGCCTGCGCGTCGGCGCCCTTGCCGGCGCGGCGCATGACCTGGCCGGTGAAGAAGCCCAGCAGCTTCGACTCCCCCGCGCGGTAGCGCGCGACCTCGTCCGGGTGCTCGGCCAGCACGGCGTCCACGTGCGGCGCGAGGGCCGCGTCGTCGCGCACGGCGGCGAGGCCGCGGGCCTCCACGACGGCCGCCGCGCTCCCGCCCTCGGCCACGAGCGCCTCGACCACCTCGCGGACGCCGCCGCGCGTGAGCATCCCGGCCTCGACGAGGCCGAGGAGCTCGGCGAGCGCCGGCGCCCCGGCCTTCGAGGCGGCGAGGCCGCCCTCGCCGAGGGCCGGGCGGAGGTCGTGGACGAGGAGCACGGCCGCCTCGCGCGGGGCATCGTGCAGCGCGACGACCTCTTCGAACAGGGCGCCGAGGCCGGCGTCGGCCGCGAGCACGGCCGCCTCCTCCGCGCCGACGCCGCGGGCGACGAGGGCTTCGTGGCGCTCCCGCTCTGCCTCCGAGAGCCCGGCGGCGGGGTCGCGCGGTGTGGCGGGGGTCCGTGGTCCGTCGTCCGTGGTCCGTCGTCCGTGGTCCGTCGTCCGTGCGTCGTCCGTGGCCCGTCGGGTCCACGTGTCCTTCAGCGCGACGATGCGGTTGAACACGAGCGCGTCGGGGCGGCTGTCCACGGGGTCCTGCCAGAAGTAGCCGAGGCGCTCGAACTGGTAGCGCGTCTCCGCCGGGTCCCCGGCCACGCTCGGCTCGACGAACCCCTCCGTCTCGACGAGCGAGGCGGGGTTGAGCGCGGAGAGGAAGTCGTCGAGCGCGTCGGGCGCGGGGTCGGTGAAGAGGCGGTCGTAGAGGCGGAAGCGGGCGGGGCGGGCGTGCTCGGCGCTGACCCAGTGGATGACGCCGCGCACCTTCCGCCCCTCGGGCTCGGCCCCGAGCGTGGCGAGGTCGGCCTCGGCGCGGATCTCCGCCACCTCGCCCGCCGCGTCCTTCTCGACGCCGGTGCAGCGGACGACGTAGCCGTGGCGGAGGCGGACCTCGGTGCCGGGCGCGAGCCGCCGCCAGCCCTTCGGCGGGTCCTCGGCGAAGTCGTCGCGCTCGATCCAGAGCGTGCGCGTGAGGGGGACGCGGCGCGTGCGCGGGGCCTCCTCCGGCGGTGTCACGTCGTGGGGCCAGTAGGGCGCGTCCACCCACGTCGTCTCCCCCTCGGGCAGGTTCTCGACGACGAGCCGCAGCGGGCGCGTGACGGCCATGACGCGGGGGGCGACGGCGTTGAGGTCGTCGCGGACGGCGTGCTCGAAGCGGGCGAGGTCGGTGCTCCCGTTCACCTTCGTCACGCCGATGGCGTCGAAGAACGTGCGGAGGGCCTCGGGGCGGACGCCGCGGCGGCGCTGCGCGGCGAGCGTCGGCAGGCGCGGGTCGTCCCACCCGGCCACGTGCCCCTCCTCGACGAGCCGGCGGAGCTTCCGCTTGCTCATCACGGTGTAGTCGAGGTTGAACCGGGCGAACTCGTACTGATGGTTCCGCGGCTCCGGGATCCCGATGGCGTCGAGGTACCAGTCGTAGAGCGGGCGGTTGACGTCGAACTCGAGGGTGCAGACGGAGTGCGTGATGCCCTCGATGGCGTCGCTCTGGCCGTGGGCCCAGTCGTAGAGCGGGAAGATCTTCCACTCGGTGCCGCGGCGGTAGTGGTGGGCGTCCCGGCGGATCCGGTACATGAGCGGGTCCCGCATCTTCATGTTCGGGTGCGCCATGTCGATCTTCGCGCGGAGGACGTGGGCGCCGTCGGGGTGGAGGCCGCGGCGCATCTCGTCGAGGAGCCGGAGGCTTTCCTCCTTCGGCCGGTCGCGGTAGGGGCTCTCGACGCCGGGCTCGGTGACGGTCCCCCGGTTCTGCCGGATCTCCTCTTCGCTCTGGCTGTCCACGTACGCCAGCCCCTTCTCGACGAGGAGCACGGCCCAGTCGTAGAGCTGCTCGAATTAGTCGGACGCGAAGAGGACCTTCGTCGGGGTGAAGCCGAGCCAGCGGACGGCCTCCTCCAGGGCCGCCACGTACTCCATGCTCTCCGTCTCGGGGTTGGTGTCGTCGTAGCGGAGGTTGCACGTGCCGCCGAACTCCTCGGCCAGCCCGAAGTTGAGGCAGATGCTCTGGGCGTGCCCGATGTGGGGGTAGCCGTTGGGCTCGGGCGGGAAGCGCATGGCGACGCGCCCGCCGTGGCGGCCCTCGGCCACGTCGCGTGCGATGATCTCGCGGAGGAAGTGGGAGGATCGCTCGCGATCCTGGCGCGGGGTCGGCTCCACGGGCGGCAGCGGTCGGGTGTGCGAGGCGAACGATAACTTCGGCGCGCCGGTGCCCCCGCCGCGTCGGTATGGAGAAACGCGGGAATCGCGCCGGAGGATGGGGCCTTCCTCATCCCGGCATAGGTCTCCTTCGGAGGAAAGAGTCCCGGTTGCATCGGCGGCGGAAAAGGCTCTAATTGTAAGGTGTAGCCCGTTGCCCAATGCCGCCGATGGACCTCCTGGAACGCGCCCCTTCTCTAGCCGAACTGGCCTCCGCCCTCGACGGCGTGGCGGCCGGCGGCGGGCGCGTCGTGCTCGTCGGCGGCGAGGCCGGCATCGGCAAGACGGCGCTCGTCGAGCGCTTCGCCGCGCCACTTCGGGCCGAGGGGCGGGTGCTCTGGGGGGCCTGCGAGGCGCTCTTCACCCCGCGCCCGCTCGGCCCGCTCCACGACGTCGCCCTCGCGCTGGAGGACCGGGAGCTGCTCGCGCTCCTCGAAGCCGGCGCCGGCCACGCGGCCCTCTTCGACGCCGTTCTGCGCCTGCTCCGGCAGGAGGAGACCCCCCGGCTGTTCGTCGTCGAGGATGCGCACTGGGCCGACGAGGCGACGCTCGACCTGGTAAAATTCCTCGGCCGCCGCATCCACCAGACCCGCGCGTTGCTCGTCGTCACCTACCGCGATGACGAGCTGGGGCCGGAGCACCCGCTCCGGTTCGTCCTCGGCGAGTTGCCGAGCCGCTCCGTGACGCGGCTCCGGCTCGATCCGCTCTCGGAGGCGGCCGTGGCGGCGCTGGCCGGGCAGGCGAACCGATCCGCTGAGGGGCTTTACGCGGCAACCGACGGCAATCCGTTCTTCGTCACGGAGGTGCTGGCGAGCGGGCAGGCGGGCGTGCCGGCCTCGGTGCGCGACGCCGTGCTGGCGCGGGCGGCCCGGCTCTCGGCAGCCGCGCGGGCGCTGCTCGATCTCGCCTCGGTCATGCCGACGCGCGCCGAGCGGGGGATTCTGGACGAGATCCTGCACCCGTCGGAGGCGGTCCTCGAAGAATGTCTCACGAGCGGGATGCTCCGCGCCGAGAGGGACGCGCTCGTGTTCCGGCACGAGCTGAGCCGCCTGGCCGTGGAGGATGCGCTCCTCGCCTCGCGCCGGCAGGCGCTCCACGCCCGCGTGCTCGCGGCGCTGACGGGACGGATGCCGGAGGCGGCGCTGGCGCGGCTGGTCCACCACGCCGACCGGGCCGGCGACACGGCGGCGGTGCGGCGGTTCGCGCCGGAGGCGGCGCGGCAGGCCGCCCGGCTCGGCGCCCACCGCGAGGCCGCCGCGCACTACCGGACGGCGCTCCGCCACGCGGCGCGGGGTTCCTCGGAGGAACGCGCGGAGCTGCTCGAAGGGCTATCGCACGAGGCCTACCTCATCTCCCGGATGGACGAGGCGCTCGCGGCCGGCGAGGAGGCGCTCGCCCTCTGGAAAGCCCTCGGAGACGGACTGCGGGAGGGCGAGAGCCTGCGCCGCCTCTCGCGCATCCACTGGTTCATGGCCGACAAGACGCGTGCCGACGCCTGTGCGCAGGCGGCCGTGGCGCTGCTGGAGGCCCAGCCACCGGGGCCGGCGCTGGCGATGGCCTACAGCAACCTCGCGCAGCAGCACATGAACGCCTCCGAGACCGCCGAAACGCAGCGGTGGGGCCAGAAGGCGCTCGACCTGGCCGAGCGCCTGGGGGAGATCGACGTCGTCATCCACGCGCTCACCAACGTCGGGACGGCCCGCCTCCAGGCAGGCGACGAGGGCGGGCGGGGCCTGCTGGAGAAAAGCCTCCGGCTGGCCCTCGAACACGACCGCCCGGAGCACGCGGCGCGGGTGTACATCAACCTGGGCAAATCTGCGCAGTGGGCGCGGGACCACGAGAAGGCGCTCGACTACCTCGCCGAGGGCACCACGTACTGCATCGAACGAGACCTCTACACGAATGCGCACTGCATAACCTGCACGCGCAGCCTCGTCCGCCTCCGGCAGGGGGACTGGGCGGCGGCGGTGGAGGACGCCACCTACGTGCTGGAGTACGGCCAGCTCCCGCCGGTGGACCGCATCCCGCCGCTGGTCGTGCTGGGGCTTGTCCGCGCCCGCCGGGGCGATCCGGGGGCGCGCGGGGCGCTTGACGAGGCCCGCGGCCTCGCGCGCTCCGCCAACGAGCTGTACTGGACCGCCCCGACGGCCGCCGCGTGGGCCGAGGCCGCCTGGCTGGAGGGAGACCTCGACGCCGCGGTGCCGGAGGTGCAGGCCGCCTTCGAGATGGCGCGCGGGCGCACTCGCGCCTGGGCCACGGGCGAGCTCGGCTTCTGGCTCTGGCGCGCCGGCGCGCTAGCGGAAGCGCCGGAAGGCGCCGCCCGGCCCTACGCGCTCCACATGGCCGGCGACTGGCGCGCCGCCGCCAGCGCCTGGGCCGCCCTCGGCTGCCCCTACGAGCAGGCCCTCGCCCTCGCCGACGGCGACGAGGACGCCCGGCGCGAGGCCCTGGCGATCTTCGAGCGCCTCGGCGCTGCCCCCGCCGCCGACGCCCTCCGACGCCGGCTGCGCGAGGAGGGCGTGCGTGGCCTGCCGCGCGGACTCCGGCCCGGCACGCGCGCTCATCCGGCCGGCCTCACCGCGCGCCAGGGCGAGGTGCTCGCGCTCCTGGCCGAGGGGCTGAGCAACGCCGAGATCGCCGCGCGGCTCTTCATCTCGACCAGGACGGCCGATCACCACGTCTCGGCGGTGCTCTCGAAGCTGGGCGTGCAGTCCCGGACGGAGGCCGTCGCGCGGGCGCTCAAGGACGACCTCCTCACTGGGTAGGCCGGCTCACTGAGTGGGCCGGGTAAGCCGGGCGCCAAGTTAGGTAGCAGCGCCCGCCAGGATAGGCAAGCCTCCCGATGTGGATCGGGAGGCGGCGTCCCTACGCTACTCCCACGCCGGAATTCCCCGGCGCGGACCCCAGCCCGACGCCTGCCATGCCCCGCTATCTCGTCGAACGCACCTTCCCCGACGGCCTCGTCATCCCGATCAACGCCGAGGGGGAGCGCGTCTGCCGCACCGTGGATGCCAACAACGCCGAAGACCGCGTCTCGTGGCTCCACTCCTACGTCAGCACCGACAAGGAGAAGACCTTCTGCCTCTACGACGGCCCCTCGCCGGAGGCCGTCCGCCGGGCCGCCAGCCGCAACCGGCTGCCGGTGGACCGGATCATCGAGGTCCGGGTCCTCGACCCCTACTTCTACGCCTGACCCCCCACCTCACCAACCGGTACCGACCATGAGGACGCGCTACGCCCTCGTCGCCCTTGCCCTCGCCCTCACCGGCTGCGACTCGGAGGACAACCCCCCGCCCTACATGCTGGAGCTTGACCGGCTCCGCGCCGCCACCGACGCCTTCCAGGACTTCAACGCCGCCGCGCCGGCGGGCTACGCCGCCGAGGTCATCAACCCTGCGACCGGCGACTCCTACTTCCCCATGATGGGCGTCCACTACCTCAACCCGAACCTGCTCGACGATCACTTCGACGTCGAGCACCCGGAGATCCTGATCTACCTCCCGCACGACGACGGGCATATGGAGCTCGTGGCTGTGGAGTACGCGACGCCCATCGCCGACCTCGACGCGCCCCCGCCGGCGCCGGCAGGCTTCACCGGCACCGCGGACGCCTGGAGCATCAACGAGGACTTCAGCCTCTGGACGCTCCACGCCTGGGTCTGGATGGACAACCCCAGCGGCGTGTTCGCCCCACACAACCCGGACGTCCCCTGAACTGGGCAGCATCCGAGCGAGCCGACGGGGCCTGAGACGAGGATACCCTGGCGGCTCGCTCACGTCTTCGGCTCCCAGATCCCCAGCAGGCGCCGGAGCACGATGATCTCGCCGAGGTGGTGCGCGTTGTGGTCGGCGGCGAGGAGGGCCTCGCGCAGCAGCGTGTAGCCCGGCGCGTGGTCGAGCTCGGCCAGCAGGTCGGTCTCGGGGCTCTCGACGAGGCGGACGAGCTTGTCGAGGTCGTCGAAGAACGCCCGCGTGGTGTCGGCCCACGACTCGGGTGTGGCCTCGACGGCGGGCCAGTAGTCGGCGGGCCAGGCAGGCTCCTGGTAGTCCGGGTTGATCGAGAAGACGAGGATGTCGTGCTGGGAGAACCAGAGGTGGTAGACCAGCTCCCAGAGCGTGTAGGGGAGGCCTCCGGCGCGCTCGTTGACGCGCTCGAAGGGGATGCCGTCGAGGATGGTGTGGGGGCCGGCGTGGGCGTTCCCGCCGCGGAGGAGGGCGACGACCTCGGCGCGGAAGCGGGCGTCGCCGGCGAGGCCGACTTCGGGCTTGGGCATGGGGGGAAGGGAAAAGTGAAAAGGGAAAAGTGAAAAGGGAGAAGGGAAAAGGGGAGGGGAGAGGCGGCGTTGAACGGAAACGCGCGGTCCGCCGTTCGTCCCGCGCCTACTTTCGAGCTGCGAGTCCCGATCCCCGAGCCCCGTCATGGCCACCGTCACCGAAAGCCAGCCCCGCGAGAGCGGGGAGCGCGTCACCTCCAGCGGCATCCCCGTCCGGCCCGTCTACCGCGCGGCCGACCTCCCCGAGGACCTCGAGGCCCGCCTCGGCGAGCCCGGGCAGTACCCGTTCACGCGCGGCGTCTACCCCGAGATGTACCGGTCGCGGCTGTGGACGATGCGGCAGTACGCCGGCTTCTCGACGGCCGAGGAGAGCAACGCGCGCTACAAGCACCTGCTGGCCGCCGGCGCCCGCGGCCTCTCCGTCGCCTTCGACCTCCCCACCCAGATCGGCTACGACGCCGACGACCCGATGGCCGAGGGGGAGGTCGGCAAGGTGGGCGTCTCTATCTGCTCGCTGGAGGACATGCGCCGCCTCTTCGACGGCATCCCGCTGGCCGAGGTCACCACGAGCATGACCATCAACGCCACGGCGTCCATCCTCCTCGCGCTCTACGTGGCCGTGGCGAAGGAGCAGGGGGCCGACCTGAAGAAGCTCGGGGGGACGATCCAGAACGACATCCTCAAGGAGTACGCCGCGCGCGGGACGTACATCTACCCGCCCCGCCCGTCCATGCGCCTCATCACCGACACGTTCGCGTGGTGCGGCCGCGAGCTCCCGCGCTGGAATACCATCTCGATCTCGGGCTACCACATCCGCGAGGCCGGCGCCACGGCCGCCCAGGAGCTCGCCTTCACCCTCGCCAACGGCGTCGCCTACGTCCGGGCCGCCCTCGACGCCGGGCTCGACGTGGACGTGTTCGGCCGGCGGCTCTCGTTCTTCTTCAACGCCCACAACGACCTCTTCGAGGAGGTCGCCAAGTTCCGCGCCGCGCGCCGGCTCTGGGCCCGCATCATGCGGGAGCGCTTCGGCGCGACGGACCCCCGGGCGATGATGTGCCGGTTCCACACGCAGACGGCCGGCTCGACCCTCACGGCGCAGCAGCCGATGAACAACGTCGTCCGCGTCGCCCTCCAGGCGCTCGCCGCCGTCCTCGGCGGGACCCAGAGCCTCCACACCAACGGGTTCGACGAGGCCCTCGCCCTCCCCACCGAGGAGGCCGCGACGCTCGCCCTCCGCACGCAGCAGGTCATCGCCCACGAGACGGGCGTGACGGGCACCGTGGACCCCCTCGCCGGCTCGTTCTACGTCGAGCGCCTGACGGCGGAGCTGGAGGCGGAGGCCGAGCGGCTCATCGCGCAGATCGACGAGCTGGGCGGGGCGGTGGCCGCCATCGAGGAGGGGTTCTACCAGGACGCCATCGCGGCCTCGGCGTACCGCGCGCAGCAGGCCGTCGAGGCGGGCGAGGCCGTCGTCGTCGGGGTGAACCGGTATCAGTCGGACGCGCCGGAGGCGCCGGTGGAGCTGCTGCGGGTGCCCGAGGAGGTGCGCCAGCAGCAGGTCGAGCGCCTCCGCGCCCTGCGCGAGCGCCGCGACGCGCGGGCGTGGGCCGCGGCGATGGACCGCGTCGAGGCCGCCGCGCGCGGCGACGAGAACCTCCTGCCGCCGATCCTGGAGGCCGTCGAGCGCTACGCGACCGTCGGCGAGATCGCGCACCGTCTCCGCGGCGTCTGGGGGGAGTACCAGGGGTAGCCCGTTCTTCGCCGGTTCGTCGCGGGGGCTCGGCAACGCAGGGGAGGAGGGCGGCGTAGTTGGTGCGGCTCTTCCGAACTCGCTGTTCATGCCCGACCCCTTCACCCGCCTCGCCCCCGCCGGGCTCGACCGCGCCGACCGCCGCATCGCCGCGTGGATGGCCGCGCACGGGCCGACGCTCCTCCGCTACGCCCTCGGCGTCGTCTTCGTCTGGTTCGGGGCGCTGAAGCTGTTCGCGGGCGCGAGCCCGGCCGAGGAACTCGTCAAGCGGACGGTCTACTGGTTCGACCCCGGCTGGTTCTTCCCTCTCCTCGGAGCGTGGGAGGTCGCCATCGGGCTGGGGCTGCTCGTGAAGCCGCTGATCCGGCTCGCCATCCTGCTGCTCTTCCTCCAGATGCCGGGGACGTTCCTGCCGCTCGTCGTCGTGCCGGAGGCGTGCTGGGAGGCGTTCCCGTTCGTGCTCACGCTCGAGGGGCAGTACATCGTCAAGAACCTCGTCCTCATCGCCGCCGCGCTGGTCGTGGGCGGGACGGTGCGCCACGAGACGGGCGCGCAGCTGCGTCACCCACCCGAGTCCAGCGCGCGGTAGCGGGCCACGAGGCCGTACGCCGCCACGCCGAAGGCGACGGCGACGTTGAGCGACGACTTCACGCCGTACTGCGGGAGCGCGAGGACGAGGTCGGCCGCGTCGAGCAGCGCGGGGGCCACGCCGGCGACCTCGTTGCCGAGGACGAGCGCGAGGGGGAAGTGCCCGGCTCCGACGTCCTCCAGGCCGACGGCGCCCTCCGCCCGCTCCAGCGCCACGATGGTCGTGCCTCCAGTCTTGAGTTGGCGGACGAGCGCGAGGGGGTCCGCGTGGTGGCTCCACGGCACGGCCTCCTCGGCGCCGAGGGCGGTCTTGCGCACGCCGCGGTGCTCGGGCGTCGGCGTGAAGCCGGTGAGGTAGACGTGCCGGAGCCCCGCCGCGTCCGCCGTGCGGAAGACGGAGCCGACGTTGTAGGCCGAGCGGAGGTCGTGGGCGACGACGACGAGGGGGTGGGGGGGCATTCGAAGGTCGAAGGTCGAAGGTCGAAGGTCGAAGGTCGAAGGTCGAAG
>DATGQT010000117.1:0-15383 GCA_035304085.1 Rubricoccaceae bacterium | reverse complement strand
CCACGATGTACACCCTGCAGATCGGAATGGGCTGGTTTCCCGAGCAGGCGGGGGGGCTCAACCGGGTCTACCACAACCTCATTCGCGTCCTGCCCAAGGAGGGTGTCGGGGTGCAGGGGCTGGTCTCCGGGACGCCAGAGGTGGCCGAGCAGACGGGCGGGCGGGTAGAGGCCTTCGCCGCCAGCACGGCGCCGCTGCCGATCCGATGGCGCGCGGCGCGGCGCCACGCGCTCCGGCGGATGGCCGCGCGGCCGCCCGACCTGATCGCATCCCACTTCACGCTCTACACGGCGCCACTCGGGCGGCACCTGCGGGCGCAGCCGCTCGTGATGCACTTCCACGGTCCCTGGGCGGCAGAGAGCGCCGTGGCAGGGGGGGGGCACCTCTCGGTGCGCGTCAAGGCCGCCATTGAGCGGCGGGTTTACCGGCACGCCCGCCGCTTCATCGTGCTCTCGGAGGCGTTTCGGGACGTCCTGCACCGCACCTACGGGGTCTCGCACGAGCGCATCCGCGTCGTGCCCGGCGGCGTGGACAGCAGCCGCTTCGCCCTGGCCGGGACGCGGGCCGAGGCGCGCGCGCGCCTCGGCTGGCCGACGGACCGCCCCCTGATCCTGGCCGTGCGGCGCCTCCAGCGCCGGATGGGCATCGAGGCCCTCCTGACGGCGATGAAGGCGGTGCGCGCGGCGGTGCCGGACGTGCTCCTGCTCATCGCCGGGACCGGCCCGCTGGCACCCGAACTGGAGGCCCGCATCGACGCGCTGGGGCTGCGCCAGCACGTCCGCCTACTGGGCTACCTCCTCGACGAGACCCTCCCCCACGCCTACCGCGCGGCCGACCTCACCGTCGTGCCGACGGCCGCTCTCGAGGGGTTCGGCCTCATCACCGTAGAGTCGCTGGCGGCTGGGACGCCGGTGCTGGTGACGCCGGTGGGCGGGCTGCCCGAGGTGGTGCGTGGGCTGTCCGAACACCTGGTCCTGGGAGGGCATACGGCCGAAGCCCTCGCCGAGGGGCTGACCGACGCGCTCCTCGGGGCACGGCCGCTGCCGGACGCGACGGCCTGCCGGGCTTACGCCGAGGCCCGTTTCAGCTGGCCTATGGTGGCTCGGCAGGTTCGCGCCGTCTACGAAGAGGCCCTTGGCTGACCCCCGCGCCCGCTCGCAGGAGCTCGCCGTTGGTGACGAAGACCACGTCCTCCTGCTGGCTGAGGAAGCGGAAGAAGGCGTCGAGCTGCGCCCACTGGTCGAAGCGGTCTACCTCCCAGGAGTGGCCCCAGAGGTGGAAGACCCCGCCGCGCCGCCGCGCCTCGAAGAACGTCTGCCGCGCGAGGTAGCCCCAGTCGGTGAGGTAGCGCAGGGCCAGCGGGTTGCCCCGCTTCATCCCGAGGAACCGGAAGAGGTCCTTCTTCTTGATGAGGGTCTGGCACGTGGTGCCGTTCAGCAGGGGCTCGTCCGATAGCCCGAACCGGAAGCGCTCGACGGTCCTGGCGTACCGGAAGCCGGCCTGGCGGACGAGGGCGACGGCCTGCTCGCTCCACGCCCCCCAGGGATAGCAGAACGCGTGCACCGCTGCGCCGACCTGGTCTTCGAGCCACGCCTTCCCGGCCTCGATCTCTCGTTGCGCCTCGGCCGGGGGCAGGAGGTCGACGCGGCTGTGGGAGAGGGTGTGCGCGCCCACCTCGTGCCGCGACGCCAGCGCGCACAGGTCGGAAGTCGCCAGCTTCGCAGTGCCCGGGATGTAGAAGGTGCCCTTGACGCCGTAGCGGTCCATGGACTCCGCCAGCCGAAGGTCGAGGACGTCGCCGTCGTCCCAGCTCGTGGTTACCCGCACCTGCGCCATGGGCCTGCGATGTTCTGATCGTGCATTCCGCGGGTTGGCGGCCGAGGGCTCCGCCGTGCCGGGGGGCCAACTTACCTCCGATGCGCGGCCACGACTGCGTCGATCTGGCGGGCGACTCCGTCGAGCATGCGGGCCAGCGAAAAGCGCTCCAGTGCCGACCGGCGTCCCGCCTGCGCCATGCGCCGGGCTGCCTCCGGTTCCGCCAGCAGGGCACCGAGCGCGCCGGCCAGGGCCTCGGCGTCTTCCGAGGGGACGAGCCGCCCGGTCACCCCGTCCTCGATCAACTCGACGGCGGCGCCGAGGCGGGTCGCTACGACGGGCCGCTCCGCCAGCATCCCCTCCACGATGACGCGCCCGAAGGATTCCGGCACCACCGACGGCATCACCACCACGTCGCAGGCCCGGAGCAGGGTTGGGGTGTCGGTACGGAAGCCGAGGAAGTGGACGCGCTCGGCGATCCCCAGCGTCTGGGCCTGCCGGCGCAGCGCGTCCCCGTACGTCGCCTCGTCGCCGAAGAGGGCTTCGCCGACGACGATGGCGTGGACGCCGGGGAGGGCGGCCAGCGCCTCCAGCAGCACGTGTTGCCCCTTGATCGGGGCGAGGCGGCTGAGGCAGCCGACGACGGGGGCGCCGTCCAATCCCAGGGTGCGCCGCAGGGCTCGGGCCGCCTCCTCCGTCACGCGCAGGAAGGGCTCAGGGTCGATCCCGTTGTACACGACGCGCACCTTCTCCGCTCGCCCCCCGCGAGCGACGAAGGCCGCGGCGGTCGCCTCCGAGTTGGCGATCACGCGCGCGGCGAACCGGTTGGCCAGGCGGACGACGAGGGCGCGGCTGGAGGCGCTGAACCCCTCCTCGCTCAGCACGTTACGGAGGTGCCAGAGGAGCGGCTTCCGCCGCAGTGCAGCCACGAGCGCCCCTAGGACGAACGCCTTTTGGGAGTTGGCGTAGAGGACGTCGTAAGGCCGGGCCCACTGCGCGAGGCGGTGAGTGTAGGCGAGGGCGCCAGGGAGGCTCTGGAGGGCGCCCAGGCGCCCGACGTCGCGCCGGACGCCGAGCAGCCCCGCCGGGGCCGGGCACACCCCGACGTCGACGCCAGCAGCTTCCAGGTGCCGGCGGAAGGGGCCGTCCTCGAAGAGGAGCACCGTGCAGCGCCCCGGGAACGACCGCGCCAGGTCCAGCAGGGACCACTCGGCCCCACCCATCACGCCTACGTGATCGAGGAACAGGACCCGGGGTTTCGCCGACGACGGCGCGGGGGCCTCCGTGGTGGCCGGCGCCGGGGGAGCGCTAGGGGGGACAGGCACGGGGGGGGCAGCGCGTGAGCGCACAAGGTACGCCCGTGCCCTCACGGCCGCTCGGGAGAGGGGTCGGTTAAGGCCGCCGATCCGGCGGTCAGCGCGGTTGACGGGCGGCGGTGCGCTTCGTAAATAGCCCGCCCATCCGCGGCGCCATGCTTTTCAACTCGCTCGACTTCGTTCTCTTCTTCCCTGCCGTGGTGGCGCTGTTCTTCGCGCTCCCCCACCGCGCGCGGGTGTGGTTCCTCCTCGGGGCGAGTTACGTCTTCTACGGCGCCTGGGACGCCCGGTACCTCCTCCTCCTCGCGCTCTCGACCGTCGTCGACTACACGGCGGGGCTCGCCATGGCGCGGCACGAGACGCGGCGGAGGCGGCGCCCGTGGCTCCTGCTCAGCCTCACGGTCAACCTCGGGCTGCTAGGCGTCTTCAAGTACTCGGGGATGTTCGCCACGACGGCCAACGCCCTCTTCGGGTGGCTCAGCCTCCCCTACGAGATGGGCGCCCTCGACGTCCTCCTCCCGGTGGGGATCTCGTTCTACACGTTCCAGACGCTGGCGTATTCCATCGACGTCTATCGTGGGAAGCAGGAGGCCGAGCGGCACCTCGGCTACTTCGCCCTCTACGTCTCCTATTTCCCACAGCTCGTGGCGGGGCCCATCGAGCGGAGCGAGCACCTCCTCCCCCAGCTCCGCGAGCGCAAGGCGTTCGACTACGACCGCGTCGCGAGCGGGCTCCGGATCATGATGGGGGGGTTCCTCATGAAGCTCGTCATCGCCGACCGCGTGGCCCCGTTCACCCACGAGGTGTTCCAGGAGCCGGGCGTGTACCACGGGTGGGCCGTCATCCTCACCAACTACTTCTTCGTGGCCCGGTTCTACTGCGACTTCGCGGGGTACAGCCTCATCGCCATAGGAGCGGCGAAGGTGATGGGGCACACGCTGATGAACAACTTCGACCGCCCCTTCTTCTCCACCTCCATCAGCGAGTTCTGGCGGCGGTTCCACATCTCGCTGATGACGTGGTTCAGGGACTACCTCTGGGTCCCGCTCAACGGCGGTGGCCGCGTCTCGAAGCGGCGGGGGCTCTTCAACCTCTTCATCGTGTTCGTGGTCAGTGGGCTGTGGCACGGGGCGGCGTGGACGTTCGTGGTGTGGGGGGCGCTCCACGGCGCCGCCGTCGTCGTGGGCAACCTCACGCGGCGGCGGCGGAACAAGGCGTGGAAGCGTCTGGAGGACTGGGAGGCGGCCGTCCACGACCGCTTCGGCACGCGGGCGCGCGAGGTCGCGTCCGTGCGGGCGGCCGGCGTTCCCGCGCTCCGCCTCCCCCTCCTCGTGCCGAAGGTCCGGCACGCCGTCGGCATCTTCGTGACGGTCCACGCCTACGCCCTCTTCGGGCTCTTCTTCATCGCGCGGTCGATGGGCGACGTGCCGGTCCTCGTCCGCTCGTGGTTCGAGTTCGACCGGAGCAACCTCGGGGCGCTCATCCTGAAGGTCGGCCCGTACCCGTTCCTCATCTCCGTCCTGGCGCTGGCGTCGCTGATCGCGATCGAGATCTTCCAGGGCCGGCACAACCTCGACGAGTGGATCGCCGCGCGGCCGTGGCCCGTGCGGTGGGCCATCTACGTCGGCGGCCTCCTCGTCATCCTCCTCTTCGGGGCTTACGGGGGGCAGGAGTTCATCTACTTCCAGTTCTGAGACCCCCGGCCAGGGGCGCGTGCCATGAAGCGATTCCTCCTCAAAGGGCTGCTGGCCGCCTTCGTCCTCGTCGGGACGGCGGAGGCGGCGGCGCGGTGGGCGCTGCCGGCGCTGTTCGGGCGCGGGCTCCAGGACCTCGAGGACTTCTACCAGCCCGAGGAGCGGATCGCCGCGCGCGGCCCGATCACGCACCTCGCCGTCGGCACGTCGCAGGTGGGGGCGGCCGTGGACCCCGACACCCTCCAGGCGCTCCTGCGCGCGGCCGCGCCCGAGGGCACGCCGATCCGCGTCGTCAATGCGGCGAAGGGGTACTCCACCCAGATGCAGCACTACCTCGGCGTGCGCAACCTCATCGCCCGCTACCCCGCCTCCATGGAGGGGGTCGTCGTGTTCCTCGAGGCGCCGGAGGGGGTGGCGGACTACCAGACTCCGGAGGACCACTGGACGCACGAGAAGTGGCCCTCACTCCTGGGGCCGCTCCTCCGGACGAGTGACCTCCCCCGCTTCTACCTCCAGTCGAGCAACACCCTCTCCGACAAGGTGCGCGTCACGGCGGCGCACTTCCTCCACGCCGGGCGCTACCTCCGCCACGTCCGCAACCGGATCGAGGGCGCCGTCAACGGGTGGCTGACCCCGCCACGCCCCGAGAGGGCGGAGGTGGACCTCACCACGCGCGCCGGCATCCGCACCGACGCGGCCGGGGTGGCCGCGGCGAGGGAGCAGGCCGTGCGCGAGGCCGACCTCCGGCGCGCCGCCGCCCTCGCCGCCGGCGACGCCCTCGACTGGGACCGCTCCGTGGCCGCGCAGACGGTCCGCCTCGTCCGTGCCCACGGCGGGGAGGTCGTCTTCTTCATGACGCCCCAGAGCCCGGTCATGCAGAGCCGGTGGGGCGAGGAGATGCGGGTGCAGCGGCGCACGTTCGAGGCGTGGACGCGCGCCAACGGCATCCCCGTGCTCCAGCCGCAGCCGTTCGAGTACGGCGCGGAGGACTTCCCCGACAACCTGCACCTGCGCAAGTCGCGGTCGGGGGAGTACACGGCGCGGCTGGCCGAAGCCTACCTCGCGTGGGAGCGGAGCCGGGGAGGCGGCCGGTTTCAGTAGCGGAGGCTGGGGAAGGGGAGGCCCCACCGGAGCATGAGCTGCGGCGAGAGGTACCGGTCCAGCCCCGCCTGCGCGTCGTCCACGGACTCGTACCGGAGCGCGCCGCCGGCGAAGAGCTGCGGGAGCAGGCGGACCTCGGCGCGGGCTTCGACGAGGATCCGGTTCTGGCGGACCCCCCACAGCGTCTCGACGCCGTCGTCACTCCCCGGCGGGCGGACGTTGAACGGCACGTTCGGGTCGCTCCCGTAGTTGAGCACCAGCGCCCCGTCCGCCGTCACCTCGTTCCGCCCGCGCCGGGTGTAGACGAAGTCGAGCGCGGCGGCGAAGTCGGGGTCGGGGCGGAAGCGGGCGGAGACGGCGAGGTCGCTGGCGTTGGGGCCGGCGGGGTGGCCGAGGACGTCGCCGTAGTGGACGTAGGCGGCGCCGGCAGGCTGCTCCGCGTAGGGGGGGCAATTCGGGTCGGTGTTCGGGTTGCAGAGGCCGCGGTGGGCATAGAGGTAGGGGCGGAGGCGGGCGTACTCGATCCGGAGGTCGAGCCCGTGCACGCGCCCGCCCCCCGGCAGCGGCGGGTCCACGACGTGGGCGCCCACGAGGTAGGCCCACTTGTTCCCCCACCAGTCGTTGAAGAACTCCGACACCTTCAGCTCGTCGAGGATGAACTGGCCGTAGACGCGGAGGCCGGGCGTGGCCGTCCACGCCAGCCCCACCCCGAGCAGCGCGTTGTCGGGGCTGCCTAGCTCGCGCTCGGTCCCGCGGTAGAACTGGAACGGGTTGAGGTAGGCGAGCTCGAACCCCCCGCGCCCCGTGGAGTCGGCGGCGAAGATGATCGCTTCGAACGCCTCCGCCTCCAGGCCGTACCCGAGGTCGAGCGCTAGCCGGTGGAAGGCGCCGTAGCGGGACGGGAGGATCTCGTCGCCGGCGTTCCGCTCCGGCTCGGTGAACCGCGTGAAGAGGTTCGTGAAGTCGAGCCGCCACACCTTCCACCGGAGCTGGAGCTGGTCGTAGACCGTCGCGTAGTTCGAGAGCACGACGGACTCGCGCCCGAACCCCCACCGGTTCCGGTCCCGCCCGAAGCGGGCCTCGAACCGGCGGGTGTGGTACCCCACCACCCCCGTCGCCACGAAGTAGTCGTAGACCCCCGCCGAAGGGCGGGCGACGAACCCGAGGCGCGGGGCCGTCCGTGTGGCGAAGGCGTAGGCGGGCTCGGGCGGGCGCGCCTGGTTCTCCTCGATCCGCGTCTCGAAGAACAGCCGGCCGAACCCGCCGCCGGCGTCGAGGTGGCCCGCCGCGCGGAGGCCGCGCGTGTTCTGCCACGCCGTCGCCGTAGGCTCCCGGCCCCGCGCCGTCTGGCGGACGGGGCCGAAGGCGAGGACGGCCAGCGGCTCCGCCTCCAGCCCGTAGTCCTCCCCCTCGACCGAGAGCGCCGTCGTGCCGTTGCGGTAGAGCCACGGGACCGAGGCGGCGACGCCGCGGAGGAGGCCGCCGACGGCCTCGCCGCGGTACTCCGCGAGCAGCCGGCGGTCGAGCGTCGAGAACGCCTCGGGCGTGGCCGCGGCGCCGGCGGCGAGGGAGTCGAGGAGGGCGTGGGCCTCGTAGGCCGAGAGCGGCTTGGCGCCGAGGGCGGCGCCGGGGAGGCGGCCGAGCACCTGCTGCCGCTCGAGGAAGTGGTGGAGGTCGTCTTCGACCTGGAGGAGCCCCTCCGACTGCGCGCGGGCCGGGGCGGCCGTGAGGGCGGCGAGGAGCAGGGTGAAGGCGGGGAGGAGACGACGCATGCGAGAAGGGGAACGCGGCGGACGCGCGAAGCTACGACCGGAAAGCGCGCTGCCGAAGGTGGGAGTTCGTGTCGTAGACTCCGAGGGGTCCGCTCTCCCCGTCCACCTCACACCCCTCCCGTTCCCATGCCCGACGCCGCCCTCCCCGCCGTCTACCCCCCGCCCGCCGACGTCCAGCGCCGCGCCTTCGTCGCCTCGATGGAGGACTACGAGCGGTCGTACCGCCGCTCCGTGGACGACCCCGAGGGCTTCTGGCGCGAGCAGGCCGAGCGGCTCGACTGGTTCGCCCCCTTCGGCCGCGTCAAGGACGTCTCCTACGACCCCCACCACGTCCACGTCCGCTGGTACCTCGGCGGCAAGCTCAACGCGTGCCACAACGCGCTCGACCGCCACGTCGAGGCCGGGAAGGGGGCGCGCACGGCGTTCCTCTTCGAGCCCGACGAGCCGGGCGAGGCCGCCCGCCGCATCACGTACGCCGAGGCCCTCGGCGAGGTGAAGCGGATGGCCGCCGTGCTCCGCGCCCACGGCGTCCGGCGGGGCGACCGCGTGACGATCTACCTCCCGATGATCCCCGAGGCCGCCTACGCCATGCTCGCCTGCGCCCGCCTCGGCGCCATCCACTCCGTCATCTTCGCCGGCTTCTCGCCGGACTCCATCACCGACCGCATCCTCGACGCCGCGTCCGACTTCGTCATCACGGCCGACGAGGGGCGGCGCGGCGGGAAGCGCGTCCCGCTCAAGGCGAACGTGGACCGCGCGCTCGCCCGCACCCCCGGCGTCCGCCACGTCCTCGTCGTCAAGAACACCGGCGGCGAGGTGAGCTGGACCGACGGCCGCGACGTGTGGTACCACGAGGCCGCCGCCGCCGACCTCCCCGACGTGCCCTGCGAGGCGATGGACGCCGAGGACCCCCTGTTCATCCTCTACACCTCCGGCTCGACCGGCAAGCCCAAGGGCGTCCTCCACACCACCGGCGGCTACTGCGTCTACACCGCCCTCACGCACCGCCTCGTCTTCGACTGCCACACCGAGGACGACGACGGGCCCCCCGACGTCTACTGGTGCACGGCCGACGTCGGCTGGGTCACGGGCCACTCCTACATCGTCTACGGCCCCCTCATCAACGGCGCCACGCAGGTGCTCTTCGAGGGCGTCCCCACCTACCCCGACGCCGGCCGCTTCTGGGAGGTCGTGGACCGCCACGGCGTCACCGTCTTCTACACGGCGCCCACGGCCATCCGCGCGCTCATGGCGCAGGGCGACGACTTCGTGACGCGGACGAACCGCAGCAGCCTCCGCATCCTCGGCACCGTCGGCGAGCCCATCAACCCCGAGGCGTGGCGGTGGTACCACGACGTCGTGGGCGGCGGGCGCTGCCCCGTCGTGGACACGTGGTGGCAGACGGAGACGGGCGGGATCATGATCACGCCGCTGCCGGGGGCGATCCCGCAGAAGCCCGGCAGCGCCACGCGCCCCTTCTTCGGCGTGCTCCCCGTCCTCCTCGACGCCGCCGGCAACGAGCTCGAGGGCGAGGCGAGCGGGCTCCTCGCCCTCGCCGACGCGTGGCCCGGGCAGGCGCGGACGGTCTACGGCGACCACGACCGCTTCGTGCGGACGTACTTCTCGCAGTACCCCGGCCGCTACTTCACCGGCGACGGCGCCCGCCGCGACGCCGACGGCTACTACTGGATCACCGGCCGCGTCGACGACGTGATCAACGTCTCGGGGCACCGCCTCGGCACGGCCGAGGTCGAGAGCGCCCTCGTCCTCCACGAGGCCGTCGCCGAGGCCGCCGTCGTCGGGTTCCCGCACCCGATCAAGGGGCAGGGGATCTACGCCTACGTCACGCTCGTGGCCGAGCGCGAGCCGAGCGACGAGCTGCAGGCCGAGCTCGTCCGCCACGTCCGCGACCACCTCAGCCCCATCGCGGCGCCGGACTTCCTCCAGTTCGCCCCGCAGCTGCCGAAGACGCGCTCGGGCAAGATCATGCGGCGGATCCTCCGCAAGATCGCCGAGGACGAGCCGGAGGCCCTCGGCGACACCACGACGCTGGCCGACCCCGCCGTCGTGGAGGACCTCGTCCAGCGCCGGCTCAACCGCCGCTGACCGCCGCCAGCGGCCGTAGGGACGTGGCGCGCCACGTCCCTACGGTGGCTCCTACGTTGAGATCCGTCTCGCCCGCCGGTCTACGTCCGCCTCCGCGGCGCCCTCCTCCTCGGCGCGCTTCAGCACGAGGACGGCCAGCGGCGGCAGCGTGAGGACCACCGAGGCCGGGCGGCCGTGGTACGGCACCGGCACCGTCTCGACGCCGCCGTGGTTGCCGACGCCGCCCCCGCCGTAGGCCGCCGCGTCGGAGTTGAGGACCTCCCGCCACGTGCCCTCCTCGGGCACGCCCACGCGGTAGTTCTCCCGCGGCACGGGCGTGCCGTTGAGCACGAAGAGCAGCGTGCGCCCGCCGCCCGTGCGGAGGTAGCTCACGACGCTGTTCTCGTGGTCGGCGAGGGACACCCACGCGAAGCCCTCGGGGCCGTCGTCGTGGAGGGCGGGGTGCTCGCGGTAGAGGCGGAAGACGTCCTCGACCCAGCGCATCAGGCCGGCGTGGAGGGGGGCGTCGAGGAGGCCCCAGTCCAGCTCGCGGTCGTGGTTCCACTCGGCGCGCTGGCCGAACTCGCTCCCCATGAAGAGGAGCTTCTTGCCGGGGTGGCCCACCATGTGGCCGTAGAGGAGCCGGAGGTTGGCCGCCTTCTGCCAGTCGTCGCCGGGCATCTTCGCCCAGAGCGAGCCCTTGCCGTGGACGACCTCGTCGTGGGAGAGGGGGAGGACGTAGTGCTCGGAGAAGGCGTAGTGGAGCGGGAAGGTGAGCTCGTGGTGGTGGTACTTCCGGTGGACGGGCTCCTTGGACATGAACGTGAGGGTGTCGTGCATCCACCCCATGTTCCACTTGTAGAGGAAGCCGAGGCCGCCGGCGTAGGTCGGCTGCGAGACGCCGGGCCAGGCCGTGCTCTCCTCGGCGATCATGAGCACGTCCGGGTGGTGGGCGTAGACCTCCTCGTTGACGCGCTTGAGGAGGGCGATGGCCTCGAGGTTCTCGCGCCCGCCGTGGACGTTCGGCGTCCACTCGTCGCGGGAATAGTCGCGGTAGAGCATGGAGGCCACGGCGTCGAAGCGGAGGCCGTCGACGTGGTAGCGGTCCAGCCAGAACCGGGCGCTGGAGAGGAGGAAGCTCTGGACGCCGGGCTTGCCGTAGTCGAAGACGAAGGTGCCCCAGTCCGGGTGCCGGCGCATGCGGGGGTCGTCGTACTCGAAGAGCGGGGTGCCGTCGTACATCGCGAGCCCCTGGGGGTCGGTGGCGAAGTGGGCCGGCACCCAGTCCAGCAGCACGCCGATGCCGCGCTGGTGGAGGGTGTCTATGAGGTGCATGAGGTCCTGCGGGCTGCCGAACCGGTGCGTCGGGGCGAAGTAGCCGACGACCTGGTAGCCCCACGAGCCGTAGTACGGGTGCTCCATCACGGGGAGGAGCTCGACGTGGGTGAACCCGAGGCGCTCGACGTGGTCGGCGAGGGGCTCGGCGATCTCGCGGTAGCCCATGCTCTCGCCGGGGCGCTCGTGGCGCCACGAGCCGAGGTGGACCTCGTAGATGGCGACGGGCTCGCGGAGGGTCTCGGGGCCCTTCCGGTGCGCCATCCAGTCGCCGTCGCCCCAGTCGTAGGCGAGGTCGGTGACGAAGGAGGCGAGGCCGGCGATGGGGCTGCCGCCGGCGGTGGGCGGCTCCATGTGGAAGGCGTAGGGGTCCGTCTTGTCCCAGGTGCCGCCGCCGCGCTCGATCCGGTACTTGTAGCAGGCGCCGGGGCGGACGCCGGGCACGTGCCCGCTCCACAGCCCGCCCTCGTGCCGCTCCAGCGGGTTCGCCCGGGGGTCCCACCCGTTGAAGGTGCCGACGACGGCGACGCGGTCGGCGTGGGGGGCCCAGACGGTGAAGCGGGTGCCCTCGGCGTCGGGGTGGGCGCCGAGGAGGGTGTAGCTGTCGGAGAGGCGGCCCTCCTGCCAGCGCCGGACGGCTTCCGGGGTGAGACGGGGCATCGTACGATTACGTGATTCGTGATTACGTGACCGCGCATCCTCACGTAATCACGCGGTCACGTAATCACGCGTGGATGCGCGGAGGAGGCGCCGGAGGCTGCGGAGCGGGAGGCGCACCCAGGTCGGGCGGTGGCCGAGCTCGTAGCGGACCTCGTAGAGCGCTTTCTCGAGGAGGTAGGCCCAGAGGAAGAGGGGGCGGACCTCCGGCGGGAGGAGGAAGTCGGCGTCGCCGGCGGTGCGGAGGTAGGCGTCGAGGAAGGCGGCCTCGCAGCCGCGGACGAGCGCCTCGGCCCACGCCTCCAGCGCCGGCTCGGGGGCCTCCTCGCGCTGGACGAGGGGGGCGTGCGCGGCGTAGTCGAGCGAGCGGAGCATGCCGGCGACGTCGCGGAGGGCGTAGTCGCGGCGACGGCGCTCCTCCAGCGGGCGGGCCGGCTCGCCCTCGAAGTCGAGGAGGTAGAAGTCGCCGTCGGCGATGAGGGTCTGGCCGAGGTGGTAGTCGCCGTGGACGCGGATGCGGCGGGCGCCGCCGGCGGGGGCGTCGCGGAGGGCGTTGAGGGAGGCGAGCGCGCGGCCCCAGTCGGCGTCCGAGGGGAGGTCGCCGTTGGCGTGGGCGTGCGCGGCCAGCATCGCGCGCGTCCGCTCCACCTCGGCGCGCACGCGGCCGGCGAGGGCGGCGTGGTCCTCGGGCGTGGCCGGCTCGGGCCGGAGGCCCGGCGCCTCGGCGGCGGCGAGGGCCACGTGCAGCTCGGCGGTGCGGACGCCGAGGGTCCGGGCGAGCTCGAGCATCTCGGGGGCCGTCTCCTCGAGCCAGGCCGGCACGCTGCCGGCCTCGGCCTCGTCGGGCGGGGCGGTGCCGGCGACGCGGTCGAGGAACTGGCCCACCTTCTCGAGGGCGTAGGCCCACCCGTCGCGCTCGGCCGCCAGCGCCTCCTGCACGACGCCCACGGCGACGGCCTCGCCGCCGCGGCGGAACGTGGCCGTGCCGAGGAGGTGGGGCACGAACCGGAACCCCGCGCCGGTCAGGTGGCCGAGGAGCTCGACCTCGGGGTTCGGCCCCCGCTCCAGCCGCCGGTAGAGCTTGACGAAGAGGCGGTCGCCGCGCGCCGTGGTGACGAGGGCGGCGGAGTTGCTCTGCTCGCCGGTGAGGAGGGTGGCCTCGGCGGCGCGCGTGCCGCGGAGCGCCTCGGCCACCTCGCCGACGTAGAGGCCGCGGAGCGAGCGGCCCCTGCCGCCGGCCTGCCACCAGTCGAACAGGTCGGTCCAGAAGCGCGGTTCGGCGGCGGCGTCGTAGAGGAGGACGCGCGTCCCCTCGGGCTCCGGCAGGTCGAGCCAGGCGAGGGCGGTGTGGGCGCGCTCGGACAGCACGGCCTCGGCGGCGTCGCCCGCGGCCGTGGTCAGGGGGAGGAGGTACCTGTCCGCCCGGTCCTCGAACGCCACGTCGAGGAGGGCGAGGTAGCGCGGGGGCGGGCCCGCCCCGATGCGGACGGCGTCGGCCACCTGCACGCGGCGGATCGGCTCGCCCTTGGCGCCGAACCAGCGCTGCCCCTGGAGGTAGCCCGGCAGGAGCCGTTCGAGCCGCTCCATCGCGCCGCCGGCCGCCATCGTCTTGACGAGGAGGTTGTGGAGCCCCTCGGGCACGCGGATCACGGGCAGCGCGCCGGCCTCGGCGACGGGGGCGGCCTCGAGGGCGGGCGCGCGGCGGACCTCCTCCTCGGGCACGAGCGAGAACCAGTAGAACTGGTGCGGCCCGAGCATGAGGTGGTACGGGGCGTCGGTGATGGCCGGGAAGGGGGCCTGGCTCATGAGCTCCACCGGCACGAGGCCCCGGAGGTCGACGCCTTCGGCCTCGGGTGGGAGGAACGCGCTCTGGGCGAAGCGCGAGAGGTTGGCCAGCACGAGCACCTGCTCGTCCTCGTGCGCGCGGACGAAGGCGAGGACGGCGGGGTTCTCCAGCGGGAGCACGTGGATCGTCCCCCGCCCGAAGGCGCGGGCGTGCTGCTTCCGGATCGCGATCATCCGGCGGGTGAAGTGCAGCAGCGAGTGCGGCGTGGCCTCGGCGTCCTCGACGTTGACGAACTCGTAGCTGTACGGGCCGTGGTGGATGGCCGGCATGAAGAGGCGGTGGTGCGGCGCCCGGCTGAAGCCGCCGTTCTTGTCGGGGCTCCACTGCATGGGGGTGCGGACGCCGTTGCGGTCGCCGAGGAAGGGGTCGTCGCCCATCCCGATCTCGTCGCCGTAGTAGAGGATGGGGCTGCCGGGGAGCGAGAGGAGGATGGCCTTGAGGAGCTCGATCTGGCGGCGGTCCCCGCCAAGCAGCGGCGCGAGCCGGCGGCGGATGCCGACGTTGATGCGGAAGCGGGGGTCGGCCCCGTACTCGTTCCACATGTAGTCCCGCTCCTCGTCGGTCACCATCTCGAGCGTGAGCTCGTCGTGGTTGCGGAGGAAGACGGCCCACTGCGCGTCCTCGGGGATGTCCTTCGTCACCTCGAGCATCTCGACGAGCGGCCGGCGGTTCTCGCGGCGGAGCGACATGTAGAGGCGCGGCATGATGGGGAAGTTGAACGCCATCTGCACGCCGCGCCCGCCGGCGAAGTAGGGGAGCGTATCCTCGGGCCACTGGTTGGCCTCGGCCAGGAGCACCTTCCCCGGCCCGTACCGCGCCTCGATGGCCTCCCGCAGCTCGACGATGTAGTCGATGGTCTCGGGGAGGTTCTCGCAGCTCGTGCCCTCCCGCTCGATGAGGTAGGGGACGGCGTCCAGTCGGAGGCCGTCCACGCCCATGTCGAGCCAGAAGAACGTCACCTCCTTCATCGTCTCCCGGACCTCGGGGTTGTCGTAGTTGAGGTCGGGCTGGTGGCTGAAGAACCGGTGCCAGTAGTACTTCTGCGCCTTCTGGTCCCAGGCCCAGTTGCTCACCTCGGTGTCGGTGAAGATGATGCGGACGCCCCGGTAGCGGTCCGCCGTCTCGCTCCAGACGTACCAGTCGTGCTTGGGGCTGGCGGGGTCGCGGGCCTCCTGGAACCACGGGTGCTGGTCCGAGGTGTGGTTGAGCACGAGCTCGGTGATGACGCGCATGCCGCGCTCGTGCGCGTCGTCGAGGAACGCCCTGAAGTCGTCGAGGTCGCCGTGGACGGGGAGCACCTTGAAGTAGTCGGCGGTGTCGTAGCCGTCGTCGCGCAGCGGGCTCTCGAGGAAGGGGAGGAGCCAGAGGGTGTTGACGCCGAGGCGCTCGAGGTAGGGGAGCTTCCGGCGGAGCCCGGCGAAGTCGCCGAAGCCGTCGTCGTTGGCGTCGAAGAAGGAGCGGACGTGGAGCTCGTAGATGACGGCGTCCTTGTACCAGAGGGGGTCTTGCAGGAAGTCGGGCATAGTCGGGAGGTCGAAGGTCGGGGGTCGAAGGTCAGCGGTCGGGGCCACCTGGCCTCCGGGTGACCCTCGACCTCCTGACTTCTGACCTGCGACCCTAGGCGAAGTACTCGAAGTCCCGCTCGGTCCGGCGGTGGGTGCGGACGTGGAAGACGTGGGCCGGCAGGGTGTGGGGGTCGAGGGCGACGTAGTTCGTAGGGCCGTGCCAGCGGTAGCGCTCGCCGCCGAGGAGGTCGTGCACC
>DATGQT010000116.1:0-5082 GCA_035304085.1 Rubricoccaceae bacterium | reverse complement strand
AAAGGGGGCCGGAGGAGCGCCGCCGTCTCCTCCCGCCCCGCCTACTCAGACGCCCCCGTCCACGAGGGCCCAGCCCCAGTCGAGGAGGGGGCGCAGCGCGGCGGCGGTGTCGAGGACGACGGCGGTGAAGGCGGGCGAGGCGAGCTCGTCCTCCGTCACCGGCCGCGAGGCGTAGAGCCCCCTCGCCTTGAGGTACTCGGCGACGGGGCCGGCGGCGTGGGCCTCGTAGCCGCGGGGGACGCGCTTGAGGGGGTCCTGCCGGTGGAGCGTGAGGCCGGCCTCCTCCAGCCGCTCGACGACGGCGAGGAACGCGTCCGGCCGTGCGGCCATGTGCTCACGCCAGCGCCCGAGCAGCGCCTTCGCCGGGCTCCAGAACCCCCCGCCCACGAACGCCTCGTCGGCGCCGACGTGGACGTAGAGGCCGCCGTCCTCGTCCCTGGCCCCGCTCCGCGTGAGGTAGGCGCCGACGTGGGTCTTGTAGGGGTCCTTGTTCTTCGAGAACCGGGTGTCGCGGTAGATGCGGAAGATGGTCCGCTTCGGGTCGCCGGTGAGGGGGACGCCGCGCGCCGATGCCTCGCGCGCCACCTCGGCCACGAGGCAGCGCATGGGCCAGAGGAGCTCGTCCTCGTACGTCTCCTTCCGCGGCTTGAACCACTCGCGGCGGTTGTTCGCCTTGAGCTGGCGGAGGAAGCGGAAGGCCTCGGGACGGAAGCCGGGGAAGGGCGGGAGGGCGTCGTCGAGCATGGCGGGGTGGGGGTGTGCGCGGAAGCTACCCCGCCCCGGTGACGGCGGGGCTGTCACCCTCCCGCAGTGCGGTCGCGGCGCAGGGCGTGAATGTAGGCGACGAGGGCGTCGAGCTCGTCCGGGGGGATCACGCGCTCCGAGAACGCGGGCATCGCGCCGAGGCCGTGGCGCACCTGGAACCGGATGGCGAACCCGGGCAGCGGCTTGTTGATGATGCCCGGC
Organism: Rubricoccaceae bacterium; assembly: GCA_035304085.1. Taxonomy (GTDB): domain Bacteria; phylum Bacteroidota; class Rhodothermia; order Rhodothermales; family Rubricoccaceae; genus DATGQT01. The sequence continues at coordinate 4,116 of DATGQT010000116.1, read as the reverse complement.
CCGAGGCCGCCGAGGCCTGCCGGGTGGCACCCGTTGCAGAACCGCATGAACACCCCCTCGCCCGCCTCCTCCTCGGCCGTCGCCAGCGAGGGCCCGAGGACCAGCTCGTCTGGCCGCGGCCCCCGGCACGCCGTCCAGTGGACGGTGGACAGCAGGCAGAGGGCGGTGAGGAGGAAGCGGCGCATCGGAGGAGGCGTCATCACGAAGGAGAATGTCACCGTCTACTGTCCACGGCTCATCGCCCACCGGCTACTCTCGCCAGATCCGCCACAGCACGCCCGTCCCCGGCCGGGGCGCCGGGCCCTCCTCCGTCACCGTCATCACGCCGAAGTCGACGACGTAGAGGGTGCTCCCGCCGGGGCTGAAGCGGGCAGCGACGGGGCGCTCGAGGCCGCCGCCGCCGACGCGCGAGGCGGGCCCGCGCCCCTCCCGGTTCACCGCGAACGGCCGCACGGCGCCCGTCGCCACGTCCACGCGCACGACCTGGAAGCCGACGGGGTGGAGCACTTTCCCCACGTCCGGCGCCATGTCGCCGAACTGGGCCACGAACGCCTCGCCCTCGAACCCGAAAGCAGCGCTCGTCGAGAAGTCGAGGCCGTTGGAGGAGGAGTGGACGCCGAGGTGGGCGGCCGGGCGGGGCGGCTCGTTGGGGACCTCGGCTAGGAGGGGGGCGGGCGGCGGCGCGTGGCCGGGCGGGTCGAACCGGGCGCCGTCGAAGACGAGGCTGCCGGCGTGGTCGGGCCAGCCGTACCACGCGCCGGGCTCGACGGCCCAGAGGTAGTCGCCGGTGCCCCAGGCGGGGCGGCTGCCGCGGTCGTCGTACCCGTTCTCGGCGACGAAGAGGCGGCCGTCGGGGGCGAAGGCGAGGCCGAAGGGGTTGCGGAACCCCCACGCCACCCACTCGAGGCCGCTCCCGTCGGGGCGGACGCGGAGGACGGCGCCGCTGCACGGGACGGCGCCCTCGACGGTGCGCCCGGCGTCGGTGCCGAAGGCGGCGTAGGCGCCGGTGACGGCCTCGTCGCCCTCGTCCGGCGTCAGGGGGTTCTCGGAGGCGAACGTGCGTCCGGTGAGGGTGACGGTCTCGCAGGGGACGTCGTGGAAGTCGGGGAAGCGGTGGAGCCAGCCGAAGGCGGCGTTGTCCGGCCCGACGACGCCCGAGTTGGTGGCGGTGCCCTGCCCGAAGTAGATCCAGCCGTCGGGCCCTACGGCGGGGCCGTTGGTGTGGTGGTCGCCGCGGCTCGGCAGCCCCTCGACGAGGGCCGTGGTCCGGCCGTCGGGCGTGACGCGGAGGATCCGGCCGCCCTCGAGCTGGCCGCCCTCAGCCACGAAGAAGGCGCCGTCCGCGAACGCCACCCCGTTCCACGGTCCGTTCCGCCCGCCCTCAGCCACGACGGTCGTGCTTCCGTCGGCCTCGACGCGGAGGAGGCGCGGCGTCAGGAACACCTCGCCGTAGGAGTAGCCCGACTCCGTGACGTGCGGGCGGCCCTCGTCGTCGAAGGTGACGCCTGTGGGGAACGTGAGGCCGGTGGCGACGGCCTCGATCCGGTAGCCCGGCGGGAGCGCCACGTCGGCGGCGTCCACGGTGCGGGGAGCGTCGAAATCGTCAGATTCCCGAAGGAATTCGGTCTGGCCGCCGCCGCTGGAGGGGCGCATCCCGTAGCACCCGCCGAGGAGGAGCGCCCCGGCCACGGCGGGGGCGGCGAGGAGCGCGGGGGTCGGCGTCCGCATCGGAGGAGGGGAGAGGGGCAGGGAGCTTACGATGGGGAGCTCCCGAAGTGCCCGGCGTGCGGGTTATCCAACTGGTTATGCGCCGCCTGGGAGGTTCTGGCTCATTGCCCGGATTCGCAAACCCCATCTCCACGAGGTCCGCCATGCAACGTCTATTGCTCCTCCTCCCCCTCGCTGGCCTCCTCGTCGCGCCGGCCGCCGCCGCGTGCACGACCTCCTGGGCCGACCCCGCCGGTGGCGCGTGGTCCGACCCCGCAAACTGGTCCGACGGCGTCCCCGGCCTCGAGGACATCGCCTGCATCTCGCTCGCCGGCACCTACACCGTCACGCTCGACGTCGACGCCGCCGTGCGCTCGTTCGTCCTCGGGGGGCCGATGGGAACCCCGACACTCGCCGTAGGCCCTGGTCGCACCCTGGCCGTGAGCGCGTCCAGCTTCGTCGGCGCCGGCAGCGTGCTCGAATGGACCGGCGGCACGATCCTCACCGGCTCGGGGTTGCTCCACAACGCCGGGCTCCTCCGCCTGACGGGCGGTGACGAAAAACGGCTCGGGGTGGGAGGGGCGGCGACGCTCGTCAACCAGGGCACGGTCGCGTGGGGCGGAGGGGCGCTCCGGTTCGGCGACGCCACCGTCGTCAAGAACAACGGGCTCTTCGACGTGCAGGGCAACCTTCACCTCAACCTCGGCGGCCCCGCCGGCCGCTTCGAGAACAGGGACACGGGCGTCCTGCGCAAGAGCGCCGGGGCGGCGCTCAGCTTCTTCTTCGCCTTCGTCGAGAACCACGGGCTGGTGGAGTCGCTGAGTGGTTCGCTCCAGCTCAGCGGCGGCTCGCGGCAGGTCGACGCCCGGCTGGAGGCGGCGGCCGGAGCGGAGGTCCTCCTCTACGACGGCACGCACACCGTCTTCGGCACGCTCTCGGGCAGCCCCGCCGGCACCGTCGCGTTCATCAGCCCCCTCGTCGCGGAAGACGCCGCCGGCGCCGCGCTCGACTTCGCGGGGACCGGCCTCGGATGGGGCAACGGGGAGATCGGCGGGGACCACCCGTTCACGAACGTAGGCCTCCTCCGGCTCACGGGCCTCGGCCAGAAGCGACTCGAGGATGCGGTGACGCTCACGAACACAGGGACGGTCGTGTGGGAGAGCGGGGAACTCGTCATCGGGCCCAGCGCCGGGTTCGTCAACGCGGGGCTCTTCGACGTGCAGGCAGGTGGCCCGCTCGAGGGGGTCGGAACCCACGCCTTCGTCAACGCAGCGACGGGGCTCTACCGGAAGACCGGTGGGACCGGCACCCACATCGTCGACCTCCTCCTCGACAACGCCGGGACGGTCGAGGCGCAGAGCGGGCGGATCTACTTCGCCAACGGCTCCACGCACACGGACGCGACGGTGACGGCAGCGGCCGGGGCGTCCGTCGAGTTCGGCGGCGGCACGCACACCGTCGTCGGCACGCTCTCGGGCAATCCCGAAGGGCGGGTCGCCCTGGCCTCGTTCGTCGGGAGCGTCGTGCAGGCGGGCGCGGGTGGGGCCACGCTCGCCCTCGGCGGGACGGGGTTCCAGTGGGAGAACGGCACGCTCGGCGGGAGCGCGCCGCTCACGAATGCGGGCCTCCTCCGCCTCACGGTACCCTTCTCCAGCAAGACCCTCGCCGGCGGGGCCACGCTCGTCAACACCGGGACGGTGGCGTGGGAGGAGGGGGTGCTCACCGTCGGAGGCGGCGTGACGATCGAGAACGCCGGGCTGTTCGACCTCCGGGAGGACTTCGCGCTGTTCACCGACGGCGCGAGCGGCCTGTTCGTCAACGCCGACGGCGGCCTCTTCCGCAAGAGCGGCGGCACCAGCGCCGGCTGGGTAGGCGGGAGCATCCACTTCCGGAACGAGGCCGGCGCGGTGATCAGCGCCGAGAGCGGGATGCTCGCCTTCTTCGACCTCGACCACCAGGCCGGCGCGCTCGTCCAGGGCACGGCCACGTTCTCGGGCCTCGGCAACCCACACGCGGGCGACGCCGCGCCCGGTCCCGGCATCGGCACCCTCACCTGGGCCTCGGCCTACGAGCCTTCTGCCGGCTCGACCCTCTTCATCGAGCTCGGCGCCGTGGACCACGACCGCCTCGAAACCGGCGTCTCCGCCACGCTCGACGGCACCCTCCACCTCGACTTCCCCGGCCTCTACGCCCCGCGCGTCGGCGACGCCTTCGAAATCGTCTCGACCTTCGCAGTCGGCGGCGCCCTCTCCGGCGCGTTCGCGGCCGTCGAGGCCCCCGTCGGCTTCGCCTTCGACCTCGCCTACGCCCCGACGAGCGTCACCGCCACCGTCGCCGACGAGCCCGACGTCGTCGTGCGGGCGGCGACGGAGGAGGAGCCCGCCGTGATCCCGCCCGGCGGCGGCGCCC
>DATGQT010000115.1:0-2553 GCA_035304085.1 Rubricoccaceae bacterium | reverse complement strand
CGTGCCCCGCTGCCACACCCTGTCACCCCCACCGGCGTACCTTCGCCGCAAACCACCCCCGCCCACCATGCCCGAGCAGCCCGCCCCCCGCGGCCCCCTCGACGCCGTCCGCCGCGACGAGGACTTCGAGAAGGCCCTCCGCCCCCTCGCCCTCGACGAGTTCGTCGGGCAGGAGAAGATCAAGGACAACCTCCGCGTCTTCATCACCGCCGCGCTCCAGCGCGGCGAGGCGCTCGACCACGTCATCCTCTCCGGGCCCCCCGGCCTCGGGAAGTGCATCACGCCCGACAGCCTCGTGCTCACGCGCGATGGGTGGGTCGCGTTCTCGGCGTTGATCCCGGAGGGGATGCGGCCGGGCGAGACCCGCCCGGTGAACGTGGAGGTACAGGGCGCGCTCGGCCTCGAGCCCGCCTCCCACGTCTACTACAGCGGGCGCGTCCCTACCGTCCGGCTCCGCACGCGGAACGGGTTCGAGATCGAAGGGACACCCCACCACCCGGTCCTCGTCGCGACCGAGGCAGGGCCGGCGTGGAAGCGGCTCGGCGACCTCACGCCGGACGACGCCGTGGCCGTCTCGCGCGGCGCCCGTGTTCCCGGCCACGCCGCGCAGGTGGCGTGGATGCCCGGCGGCAACGCCGCCCGCCGTGACCTCTCGGAGGCACGGGTCCGGCATGCGTACGCCGCGCTCGCGCGGGCGCTCGGGCGCCCCCCGGCCGCCGTCGAGCTCCGGCGCGCCTGCGCGGGCGCCACGAGCGGCTCCGCCACCCCCACGCCCCAGCTCACGGCGCGGCGGCTCAGCCTCCCGCTCAGCGACGGGCGGCAGGTGACGACCACCACAGCGCTCCCGGCGCTGACGCTGCCGGACGGCCGCCGCACGCTCACGCTCGACGGCGACCTCGCCTACCTCCTCGGCGCACTCGTCGGCGACGGCCACGCCGAGGCCGGTGGCGGCTTCGTGCTGACGTGCGCCGAGCCGGACATGCAGCGGGAGGTGGCGCGCATCGCCGAGCAGCACTTCGGCCGGCCGGTTCGTGCACGGGCCTACGGCGGCGCCGCGCCCCGCATGACGTTCGGCGCCGACGTGGGGCGCGCCCTCACGGCCTTCGGGCTGACCGGCACCCGCGCAGCGGAGAAGTCGGTCCCGGCGGCCGTGCTGGCGGGGACGCCCGAGATCGTGGCGGGCTTCCTCCAGGGCCTCTTCGACGCCGACGGCCACGCCCGCCGCGACGGAGTCGAACTCGGCACGCGCTCGGAGCGGCTGGCGCGTGAGGTGCAGCTCCTCCTCGCCGGCCTCGGCGTCGTCGCTCATCGGAAGCGGGCAGAGAAAGCTGGGCGGGCTTTCTGGACGCTGTTCGTGGGGGGGCGCGACGCGGTGCGCTTCTACCGCGTCGTGGGCTTCCGGCTGGCGCGGAAGCAGGCGCGTGCCGCGGCACTCCCGGCCCGGCGCGGCTGGAGCCGGAGCGACCTCGTGCCGGGCGCCGCCGCCCTCCTCCGTGCCCTCCTCCGAGCGACCGGCCCCCACGCCCGCCGCGTCCATAAAGCCTTCAGCCACGTCTCGGCTGACGACCGGACGCTCACGCGGCAACAGGCCGCCCGGCTCCTCGCCCTCTTGCCCGACGCCGCGCAAGCCCTCCCCGAGGCCGCCGCCCTCGCCGCCCTCCTCGACCCCCGCCTCGTTTGGGACCGCGTGGCCGAGACGACGCCGGGCGAGGCCGAGGCGTACGACTTCGTCGTCCCCGGCACGCACACGTTCGTCGCCAACGGGATCGTCAACCACAACACCACCCTGGCCTACATCATAGCCGAGGAGATGGGGAGCGCCATCAAGACGACCTCCGGCCCCGCCCTCGACAAGCCCGCCTCCATCGCCGGCCTGCTGACGAACCTCGAGGAGGGCGACCTCCTCTTCATCGACGAGATCCACCGGCTCTCCCCCGTCGTCGAGGAGTACCTCTACTCCGCGATGGAGGACTACGCCATCGACATCCTCATCGACTCCGGCCCGAGCGCGCGGAGCGTGCGCATCGCGCTCCCGCCCTTCACCCTCATCGGCGCCACGACGCGGAAGGGGCTGCTGACGGCGCCGCTCCGCGCCCGCTTCGGCATCGACTTCCGGTACGACTACTACACGGCGGATCTCTTGCAGCAGATCGTCCTCCGCTCGGCCGGCATCATGGGCGTCGAGGTCGATGAGCAAGGCGCCTACGAGATCGCCCGCCGCAGCCGCGGCACGCCCCGCATCGCCAACCGGCTGCTGCGCCGGACGCGCGACTTCGCGGAGGTCCAGGGCGACGGCCGCATCACGCGCGCCCTCGCCGACCACGCCCTCAACGCGCTCGACGTGGACGAGGCCGGCCTCGACGAGATGGACGCCCCCATCCTCCTCGCCCTCATGGAGAAGTTCGACGGCGGGCCCGTCGGGCTCTCCACCATCGCCGTGGCCGTCGGCGAGGACCCCGGCACCATCGAGGAGGTGTACGAGCCGTACCTCATCCAGGAGGGCTTCCTCGCGCGGACGCCGCGCGGGCGCATCGCCGCCCGCCGCGCCTACGA
>DATGQT010000114.1:0-4485 GCA_035304085.1 Rubricoccaceae bacterium | reverse complement strand
GGGGGACCGGATTTTCCTCGGCGGCACGAACGAGAGACATGCGGGAAAGGGCAGGGAGTTCGATGAAAGCAGGGATCGGCACGTTTCTGATCGCCTCGCTGCTCGCCGTGGGCACGGGGTCGGCGCTGGCGCAATCGATGGGGACCCCGGCGCCGCTCGGGGCCGGCGAGACGGTCGGCACGATCGTCGTCGCCCACGGCGGCTCGGAGGAGTGGAACGCGCCGGTGCTCCGGATCGCGGCCGCGGCGCAGACGGGCGGCCCGGTCGAGGTCAGCTTCCTCATGGGCGAGGGGGCCAAGGACTACCGGTTCCAGGACGCGGTCGCCCGGCTGGTCGAGAAGGGGGCCACGAGGATCGTCGTCGTGCCGCTGCTCGCCTCGAGCCACAGCGGCCACTACGAGCAGATCCGCTATCTGGCCGGACTCACGGACACGCTCGACGAGGTGATGATGCACCACCTGCATCACGCCGGGATCGAGCGGCCGAGCGTGGAGGTGCCGATGCAGGTGACGCCGGCGCTGGACGCGTCGCTCGAGATTGCGACGATCCTCGCCGAGCGCGCCCTTGCGCTGGCCGAGAACCCGCGGGAGCAGGCGCTGTTCATCGTGGGCCACGGCCCGAACTCCGCGGAGGACCATGCCGAGTGGATGGCGAACCTGCGCCCCATCGCGGATTCGGTCCGCGCGCGGACCGGGTTCCGGGACGTGAAGGTCGGGCTCCTGCGTGACGACGCGCCCGCGCCCGTTCGCGCCGAGGCCGTGCGCAGCATCCGCGAGGTCATCCAGCTCCAGCACGAGCTGACGGGGCGCAACGTCGTCGTCGTGCCGCTCCTGATCTCGAAGGGATTCATCAGCATGCAGAAGCTGCCCAACGACCTGAAGGGTCTTCCCATCGCGTACGATGGCGAGGGGCTGCTGCCGCACCCGGAGCTGGCGAAGTGGATTGCGAGGCGGGTGAGGGAGGCGGTGGGGGCGAGGTAGGTGTTGGGGCCTAGGGCCTAGGGCCTAGGGCCTAGGGCATAGGGCATAGGGCATAGGGCATAGGGCACGGCGCCCGGGCGGATCAGGCCGCGGGTACCTGACTCTTGACCCTAAGCCCTGAGCCCCGAGCCCTAAGCCCTAAGCCCTAAGCCCTCACGCCCCCAAGAACTTCTCCACCCACTCCTCCGGCGAGAGGAGGATGCCCACGTAGAAGCTGCCGAACTCGCCGAAGCGGGAACTGGCCTCGTCGAAGCGCATCTCGGTGACCACGCGCTTGACGTCGAGGAGGTCGTGGGCGAAGAGCGTGACGCCCCACTCCCAGTCGTCGAGGCCTACCGAGCCGGTGATGACCTGGTAGATCTTCTTCCCGAAGCGACGGCCCGTGAGCCCGTGCTCGCGCATGAGGCGGTTCCGCTCGTCGACCGGGAGGGTGTACCAGTTGTCTGGGTGGACGCGTCGCTTCGACATCGGGTAGAAGCTGACGTAGCGCATCCCTTCCGGGATCTTCGGGTAAAGGCGCGACTGGACGTGCGGCGTCGCACGCTCCGCCGCGGCGGCCTCCTCGATAATGCGGTTGAACTCCGGGCTATACGGCTCCGCCTGACGGGCGGCCTCGGCCGTGGGCTGGTAGAGCCCCGCCTCGGTCACGGAGGTGTAGTCGTACTCGATGCGGAGGAACGGCCCGAGCGCGGAGCGGCGGATCCGGAGCTGCGCGTCGGCCAGGGCGTCCGGCGTTTCACGGAAATGGATGAAGAGCGTGTCGGCGCCGCCGCCGACGAGCTGGTAGAACGCGCTCCAGCCGGGGACGTCGGGCCTGGCGAGCTCGCCGAGCAGCTCGCGCGCCTCGGCGACGAGGCGCGTGCGCGCCGTCGCATCCAGCCCATGCAGCGCGGCCCAATCCAGGGCGAATATCTGGTGCAGTGCGTACCACCCCTCCAGGGTGGCGGGAGGAAGCTGTGACATATCACGACCTCGCTTCGTTCTCAGGGTAACGTATCCGGGGGCGACCCCGGTGCACCGGCGGCCCACGCCTCGATCCTCCCCGATCCCGGTCGTCGTCCTCCCCACCCCGCGCCCGTCCCGCCTCCCCGGTGAGCCGCGGTTTGGGGGAATGTACAGTGTTGGAGGCGTGAAGGGAAACGGGTTGGAGGTGTTGGGGGGTAGGGCGTAGGGTTTAGGGCGTAGGGCGTAGGGCGTAGGGCTTGGGGCGTAGGGCTTGGGGCGTAGGGGCTGGGCGGTCCCCCGAGCCCTAACCCCTACGCCCCGAGCCCCGGGGCGGGAGTGGGGGCGGGAGCCCACCCAAGCCTTAGCCCCTACGCCCTGAGCCCTGGGGCGGGGGCGGGGTGCGGGGGCTTCACCTCCCTCAACCCATACCCCGTCCGCGTGTACAGCCACGCCAGCAGCAGCGAGAAGCAGGGCCCGCCGTAGCAGAACACCGCCCAGGGCAGGTACTCGATGGTCGGGACGCCGAGCGTCGTGGCCATGTAGATCGCCGAGACGGTCCAGGGCATGAGCGGCTCGGTGATGGTTACGGAGTCCTCGATCGAGCGCGACAGGTTCTCGGGCGCGAGGCCGCGCTCGCGGTACGACTCCTGGAAGAGGCCGCCGATGATCAGCGACGTGACGCCGCCGTGGCTCGTGAGCGCGATCGTCGTCGCGCCGGCGGCCATGGTCGAGGCGACGAGCCCGAACGCGGAGCGCACGGCGCGGAGCATGGCGTTGACGAGCGTGCCTATGGCGCCGGACACCTCCATCGCCGCGGCCAGGAGGAAGGCGGAGAAGATGACGACGAAGGTGTTCGCCATGGAGTAGAGCCCGCCGCGCTGGACCAGGCGCGTGAAGTCGGCGCCGAGCGTGGCCGGATCGACGCCGGCGGCCTCCGCCATTTCGATCCGGAACCCGCCGACGGCGGCCTCAATGGCATCGCCGAGGGAAAACGGCTGGAAGAGGACCCCGATGGCCGCCGCGACGAGGGCGGAGAGCATGATCGCGAGGGCGGGCGGGACGCGTCGCACGATGCACCAGATCACGACCGCAGGCGGCACGAGCGCGACCCAGTCCAGGCGGAACACGGCCTCGAGGTCGGCGACGAGGGCCCGGGCGGTCTCCGTCGCGCCGTCGCCGGCCACGGGCGCGAGGCGCGTAGCGGCGGCGTAGACGGCGAACGCCGCGGCGAAGGACGGCACCGCGGTGTAGAGCATGTTCCGGATGTGCGCGTAGAGCGGCGCGCCCGCACCGATCGCGGCGATGTTCGTCGAATCGGAGAGGGGCGACATCTTGTCGCCGAAGTAGGCGCCGGAGACGATGGCGCCGGCGGTCGCGGCGAGGGGCGCGTCGAGGGCGGCGGCGGTCCCCATCAGCGCGACGCCCACCGTCCCCGCCGAGCCCCACGATGTCCCGGTGAAGGTCGACATGACGGCGGTCACCAGGAACGAGGCGAGGACGATCATGCCGGGGCTGACGAGCCGGATCCCCCAGTAGACGAGGTAGGGGATGGTGCCCGAGAGGACCCAGGTCCCGATGAGCGCGCCGATGGAGAGGAGGATCAGGAGCACCGGGAGCGCGCCCGCGAGCTTCTCGCCCATGGCGCGCTGGATCTCGTCCCAGCCGTGCCCGTGTCGCGCGGCGACGAACCCCGCGACCGCCGCGGCGCAGAGGAGGACGCCGATCAGCAGCTCCTGTCCGCCGCCGAGGCAGACGGTGCCCAGGACGAAGAGCGCCAGCATCGTGAGGATCGGCAGCGTCGCCTCGAAGAGGGAGAGGGCGGGGGGAGCCGTGGGGGTGGCACCATCGGGCGTCTCGGGGGCGGCGGACCCCGCGGCGCCGGAGGACGTGCGCACTACGACGACGTCGCCTGTAGCCTGCCGCTCGGGGCCCTGGTGGGGCCCGCCCCGCTCGTGACCGCCTGCACCTCCAGGCCGCCTGCTCACGCGACTTCCTCCAGCGCCTGGGCCAGGTCCTCGATGAGCGCGTCGGCGCCCTCGAGCCCGACGGAGATGCGGATCAGCCCGCGCGGGATGCGTCGTTTGTCGAGGTACGCCTCGTTGTTGGGGCGTCGTGGCGAGATGACGAGGCTCTCGAAGCCGCCCCAGCTCACGCCGATGTGGAAGCGTCGCAGGGCGTTGATGACGCGGGCGACGCTGTCGAAGTCGTCGCGGACGAGGTCGAAGGAGAAGAGCCCCGAGTAGCCCGCGAGCTGCCGCTCGGCGAGCTCCCGGTCTTCGGTGAGCGCCGGGTGGTGCACGCGCCGGACGGCGGGGTGGCCGGCCAGGAACTCGGCGACGCGGAGCGCGTCAGCCTCGTGCTGTTTCATTCGCACCGGGAGCGTGCGCAGTCCGCGCAGGAGGAGCCAGGCGTCGAAGGGGCCGAGGATCCCGCCGTTGAGGAGGAAGGCGCCGTAGAAGAGCTCCTCCATCCGCTCGGCGGTCGTGATCACCGCGCCGGCGACGACGTCGCTGTGGCCGCCGATGTACTTGGTCGCGCTGTGGACGACGATGTCGACGCC
>DATGQT010000113.1:0-7683 GCA_035304085.1 Rubricoccaceae bacterium | reverse complement strand
CGTCGCCGCGAGGCCGGTGAACGTGCAGCCGAGCACGGTGACGTCGTCGGCGTCGTCGGCGATCACGACGAGGCGGCCGTAGGGGCCGGCCGAGGTGGACTCGAAGACGAGGTTCTCGAGCGTGAGGTGGTCGAACCCGGTGACCTGGAGGAGGAAGTTGTTGGCGGGGGTCGTCGCGGCGTGCTGGAGCACGGGCGGATTGCTCGGGTTGGCGGCGCGGACGAGGAGCGGGGCGCCGGCCGGGTCCGACGCGGCGGGGCCGACGCGGTCGGCCGCGGTGAGCTCGTGGTGGAGAGAGAAGGTGCCCGCGCGGATGCGGAACGTCACGGCGCCCTTCATCCCGCGCCGGTCGAGGTGGCGAAAGGCTTCGGCAGGATTGGCGAAGTCTGGCGCGCTCCCGGCGACGGCGTAGAAGCCGGCGGCCACGTCGGCGTTGTCGAGGGGCGGGAGCGGGGTACCCTCGTCGGCGCCCATCTTCGGGTTGTAGGCGTCGCGGGCGTCGCCGTCCACGTCCACGGTCACCGACGCCACCGGCGTGCCGATGAGGTCGAGGTCGTCGAGCGAGGCGCCGGCCAGGTGGAGGTCGGCCGAGCCGGAGACGTCGACGAACGTGACGGCCTCGGAGACGGAGTGCGCGTCGAGGCCGCTCGCCGTCTGGTAGTTGGCGAGGGAGGCCAGGTTGATCCCGTCCCACTGGACCAGCCACGCGCCCGTGGTGTAGAGGTCGTTGTAGTCCGACGAGGCGATGTTCGTCCCGACCGGCGCGCGGAGGGCGTAGCCGCCGCCGTCGTTGACGAGGAGGTTGTTACGAAGGTGGACGCCGGTGAGCGTGCCGCTGTTGACGCGGAGAGCCGCCGCTGACGGCCCGAACGCCCCGACGCGGATGGTGTTGTGGTACACGTCCACGAGCCCCGTCGTGAGTACGATGCCGGCGTCGGTGCTGCCGCGGGCATTGATGAGGTTGTTGGCGATGAGCCGCTGATCGGAGACCCCCGCGCTCTGGAGCTGGATGCCGACGGCGCCCCCCTGCATCTCGACGGTGTTCGCCGTGATCGCGGCGCCGCCGCCGTCGACGAAGAGGGCGACGTAGGCGGAGAAGTTCGACCACGCCGCGTCGTTGATAGCGTTGCCGTCGACTACGGCATCGAGCTGGAAGCGGAGGTAGACGCCGCCCTCGTACTGCCCGCCGATGGTGTTGCCCACGACGGCGTTGCCCGAGGCGCGGTCGCCGGCGCTGGCGCTCTCTAGCTCGATGCCGCGGTAGCCATAACTGAGGGTGTTGGTCTCGAACGTGTTGTGCTCGTTCCGCGTGCCCTTCCCGTAGATGAGCGAGCCGCGGTTGCTGGACGCGCCGAGGATCCCTTCGAGGGTGCAGTTGCGGACGATGTTGTGGTCGGCCCCGTTCTCGAACACGACGAGCCGGCCGTTCACTGCGCCCGCGGCCTCGAAGGCGATCCCCTGGAGGATGACGTGGTCGGCGCCGTTGAGGCGGACGACCCAGTTGTTGTTGAGGCCCGCGGCGGAGAACCGCCACGTCGGCCGCGGGTCGTTGGGCGAGGGCCGGGTGAAGGTGACGGCGTCGTCGGGGTCGCCGAAGCGGGGGAAGCTCGTGATCGTGACCTGCTCGTCGTAGGTGCCGGGGCGGATGTGGAAGAAGACCGGCCCCGAGATGCCGAGGGCGTTGAGGTCGTTGACGGCGTCGGTGAGCGTGGCGTAGTCGGGGCTCGCGCCGCCGACGGTGTAGGTGCCGTTGAGCTGGGCGTGCGCCGCGGCAGGCAAGAGCAACGCGGCGCAGAGGGCGAAGAGGAGTCGCATGACTGGGAGGGGTTGCGTGGGAGGGATCGGCGGGGTCTGCGCCCTCATGCGACGCCGCGCCCCGGCGGGGATCATCGTGGCGGCCACGCGCCCGACGGCGGTGCTCGCTCGGCGGCCGGGATCCTTATGTTGACCGGCGTACGGCCCCGCCTGCCCCGCCCCTCCGGCCCCGTCCATGGTCTCGCCCCCCACCGACGTCACCGAGGCCCTCGACGCCCTCCGCGGCGGCGACGACGCCGCCCAGGACCGCCTCCTCCGCGCCGTCTACGACGAGCTCCACGGGCTCGCGCGGAGCCAGCGCCGGCGCGAGCGCCCCGACCACACCCTCAACACGACGGCGCTCGTCCACGAGGCCTACCTCAAGCTCCTCGGCCCCGCCCACCGCACCTACGACAACCGCGCCCACTTCTTCGCGGCGGCGGCCCGCGCCATGCGCCAGGTGCTCGTGGACTACGCCCGCGCGCGCCAGCGCGCCAAGCGCGGCGGCCCCGACACCCCCGTCCCCCTCGACGCCCTCCCCGGCGACCCCCCCGACCCGGACGTCCTCACCGACGCCCGCGCCGCCGAGATCCTCGACCTCGACGGTGCCCTCGCCCGCCTCGCCCGCCTCGACGCCCGCCAGGCGCAGGTCGTCGAGTGCCGCTACTTCGGAGGGCTCTCCGTAGAGGAGACGGCCGAGGCGCTCGGGCTCTCGGAGGCCACCGTCAAGCGGGAGTGGCGCTCGGCGCGCGCCTGGCTCTACGCCGCCCTCCGTCACCCCCCCGAGGAGCCCCCCGAGGCCGCCCCGTGAGCCCCCGCCCGCCGCCCCGGCGCATGGGAGAGTCATGACCGAAGGCCCCGCCTACCCGCTCCCCGACGACCCCGCCCGCTGGCGGGCCGTCAAGGCGCTCTTCGAGGAGGCCCTCGCACGCCCCCCCGGCGCCCGCGCCGCCTTCCTCGACGACGCCTGCCGCGCCGCCGACGGCACGCCCGACGCCGCGCTGCGGAGCGCGGTCGAGGCCCTCCTCGACGCGGACACCGAGGCCGACGACTTCCTCGACGACACCCCGACCACGCTCGCCTCGCTCCTCGGCGCCCTCGCCGCGACGGCTCCGCCGGGCGCAGACCCCGGAAGCACCGTGGCGGCCGGCAGCCGGATCGGGCCGTACCGCGTGGTGCGCCCGCTCGGCAGCGGGGGGATGGGCGAGGTGTTCCTCGCCGAGCGGGCCGACGGCCTCTTCGAGCGGCGCGTCGCCGTCAAGCGCGTCCGCGCCGGGCTCGAGCACGCCGCCCTCGCCTCCCGCTTCGAGGCCGAACGCCGCATCCTCGCCGCCCTCCAGCACCCCGGCATCGCCCGCCTCCTCGACGCCGGGGCCGACGCCGACGGCCGCCCCTGGCTGGCGATGGACTACGTCGAGGGCGCGCCGATCACGGCGTACGCCCGCACGCACGGCCTCGGCCTCGACGCCCGGCTGGCCCTCTTCGAGGCCGTCTGCGAGGCCGTCCACCACGCGCACCAGCGCCTCGTCGTCCACCGAGACCTCAAGCCGTCCAACGTCCTCGTGACGACGGACGAGCAGGGGAAGCCCCGGCCCGTCCTCCTCGACTTCGGCATCGCCCGCCTCCTCGACGACGAGGGCGAGGCGCTCACCGAGACGGGCCTCCGGCCCATGACGCGGGCCTACGCCGCGCCCGAGCAGCTCCGCGGCGAGGCGGCCACGACGGCCACCGACGTCTACGCCCTCGGCGTGCTGCTCTACGAGCTCCTCACGGGCCGCCGCCCGTTCGAGGCGCCGACGCCGGCCCAGCTCGAGGCCGCCATCCTCTCCGAGGAGCCGACGCGGCCGAGCCGGGCGGCCCCCGTCCCCGACGCGGCACCGGCCGCGGTGCCGCCAGCCCGGCTCCGGGGCGACCTCGACACCATCGTGCTGCGGGCGCTGCGGAAGGAGCCCGGCGAGCGCTACGCCTCGGCCGCCGCCCTCGCCGAGGACGTCCGTCGCTACCGCGCCGGGCAACCCATCCAGGCCCGCCCGCCGACGCTCGGCTACCGCCTCCGCCTGCTCGTGCGGCGCCACCCGGCCGGCGTGGCCGCGGGGGCGGCGGCGCTCGCCGTCCTCGTCGCCTTCGCCGCCCTCCTGGCCGTGCAGCAGCGGGCCACCGCGCGCGAGCGGGACGCCGCCGAGACGGCCGCCGCCTTCCTGGCCGACCTCTTCGCCACCGTCGACCCCTTCTCCAGCGAGCGCCGGGACACCCTCCGCGTCCGCGACCTCCTCGACTGGGGCCTCAGCCGCGTCAACGCGGAGTTCGCGGAGGAGCCGCGCGTGCGGGCGCGGCTCCTCCTCACCATCGGCGAAGCGTTCATCCATCTCGGCATGCACCCGAAGGCGGAGGCGCCTGTCGAGGAGGCCACGGCCCTCTGGCGCGCGGCAGGCGACCCCACCGCGCTCGCGCGCAGCCTCGCGGCCCTCGCCGAGGTCCGCCTCTCCCAGCTCCGCTACGAGGAGGCCGAGGCCCTCGCCCGTGAGGCGCTCGCCGTCGCCCCGCCGACGCTCGACGCGGGCGTGCGCACGCTCGCCGAGGGGCGCCTGGCGCGGGCCCTCCTCGGGCAAAGCCGCTTCGAGGAGGCCGAGGCGTTCCTCCAAGAGACCCTCGCCCGCGTGCGCGCCCGCCACGGCCCGGACCACCCCGCTGCCATCGCGACGGAGCGCTCGCTCGCGCTCGTGTACGTGGACGAGGGACGCCTGGACGAGGCGGAGGCGCTCCTGCTCGACGTCCGCGCCCGCTACGCCCGCCTTTACGGCCCCGACGACCCCCGCCTCCTCGATGCGCTCGGCCCCCTCACCTTCCTCTACCTCACGGCGGGGCGGACCGACGAGGCCGCCGCCGTAGGCGCCGAGGCCGTCGCCCTCGCGCGGGCGGCGCGGCCCGGCAGCAGCACGCTCAGCCAGGTGCTCGCCGCCCACGCCGCCGCGCTCCGCCGCCAGGGGCGCCTCGACGAGGCCGAAGCCACGTACCGCGAGGCCCTCGCCCTCCCCCCGCTCCGCCCCGAAGCCCACGCCGTCCCCCTCGGCGGCCTCGCCTCCGTCCTCGCCGCCCGGGGCGACCTCGCGGGCGCGGTGGAGGCCCAGCGCCAAGCCGTCGCGCTGCTCGAGGCAGCGTCGGCGCCGTCGCTCCCCTTCAGCCAGGTCAAGCTCGCGGGGTTCCTCCGCGACCTCGGCCGGTTCGCCGAGGCGGAGCGGCTCCTCCTCGACGCCGCGGCCGCCGTGCGAGAGGCGGGTGGGAGCGACCACCCCGGCACGAACCCCGTCCCCGCCGCGCTCGCCGCGCTCTACGAGGCGTGGGGGCGACCGGCGGAGGCCGCCCGGTGGCGCGCCCGTATGGACCGGTAGGCGCGGGCGACCGCACCGGGCGGCCGTACCTTCGCGGCCCCGCTCCCCCGTCGCCCATGACCGATCACGTCCGCACCGAGGCCGCCGACGGCGTCCTCCGCCTCACCCTCGCCCGCCCCGAGAAGAAGAACGCCCTCACGCGGGCGATGTACGAGGCCCTCACCGCCGCCCTCGACGCCGCCGCGGCCGACCCCGCCGTGCGCGTGGTGCTCCTCCACGGCGAGGGCGGCTCCTTCACCGCCGGCAACGACCTCGCCGACTTCGTCCAGCACCCGCCGACGGGCGAGGACAGCCCCGTCTTCCGGTTCCTCCTCGCCGCGGCGACGTTCCCGAAGCCGCTCGTCGCCGCCGTCGAGGGCCACGCCGTAGGCATCGGGACGACGGTGCTGCTCCACTGCGACCTCGCGTGGGCGGCACCCTCGGCGCGCTTCAGCCTCCCGTTCGTCAACCTCGGCCTCGTGCCCGAGGCGGCCTCGAGCCTCCTGCTCCCCGCGGCCGTCGGACCCAAGCGGGCGGCGGAGCTGCTGCTGTTCGGCGAGCCGTTCGGAGCGGAGGAGGCTGCGCGGATGGGGCTCGTGAACGGCGTCGTGGACGACCCGCTCGGCCACGCCTTGGCGCGCGCCCGGGCGCTGGCGCAGAAGCCGCCCGCCGCGCTCCGCCTCACCAGGGCGCTCCTCCGTCGCCCCCACGCCGAGGCCGTCGCGGCGACGCTCAGCGAGGAGGGGCGCCTGTTCGTCGAGCGGCTGGCGGGTCCGGAAGCGCAGGAGGCCCTCGCCGCCTTCGTGGAGAAGCGCCCGCCGGACTTCTCCCGCTTCGACTGAGGGGGCGCCGAGCGCCGCTACTGCCCGAGGGGCCACTGAGCGCCCTGCGTCCGCCCGTGGTCCGTCCGCTCGTCGTAGCTGCGGTGGAGGGTGGCGAAGCTCCGGCGCACGTGCTCGATCTCGCGCCGCGCCTCGGCGTCCATCGCCGCGCACGTGGGCGTGCGGAGGCCGGCGAGCACGGTGCGGATCTGCTCGGCCTCCTCCTCGAGCAGCCGCCGGTGCCCGTCCTCGTGGTGGCGGAGCGCCCGCTCGAACCGCCGCCAGTCGCGCTCGAGCGCGTACGGCGTCCCCGCCAGGGGCTGCCACCGCGGGAGCGTGATCGTGATGGCCGACGTGACGACGATCTCGGCGAGGTCGCAGCCCGTCGCCGCCGACACCTTCGCGTAGGAATAGCCGACCTCGGAGGTGGTGAGCCCGAAGAAGCGCTGCCCCTCCCACTCGGGCCCCCCGCGGAGCATCGCCTGGAGGAGGTCGTGCTCGGTCCGCCCCTGCACCTCGTAGTACATGTGCTGCGTGGTGGCGCGGACGACGCCGTGGGCCGGCGTCCCGCCCCCGTACCCCTGGGCATACGCGGGGACGGCGAGGAGGAGGGCGAGGACGGCGAGGAAGAGGCGAGGCATCGGAGCTCAGGCGAGGCGTACGCTGGGGTATCGGCCGGCACGAGCGGCGCTAAACCGGCACCGCCTCGGCCGCGCCGTCGCCCGAGGGCGTCCGCACCGGCTCGTAGGCCAGCGCCGGGGCCAGCCACCGCTCGACCTCCTCGACGGCCATCCCCTTCCGCCGCGCGTAGTCATCGACCTGGTCGCGCCCGAGCGGGCCGACGTTGAAGTACGCCGCCTCGGGGTGGGCGAGGTAGAGGCCGCAGACGGTGGCCGGCGGCGTCATCGCGAGGTGCTCGGTGAGGGCGGCGCCCGCGTTGGCCTCGGCGTCGAGGAGGCGGAAGAGCGTGACCTTCTCGGTGTGATCGGGCTGGGCCGGGTAGCCGGGGGCCGGGCGGATGCCGCGGTAGCGCTCGCGGATGAGGTCGTCGTTCGTGAGGTCCTCCTCCGGCGCGTAGCCCCAGAGCTCCCTGCGGACGCGCTCGTGGAGCCACTCGGCGAAGGCCTCGGCCAGCCGGTCGGCCAGGGCCTGCGCGAGGATGGCGCGGTAGTCGTCGTGCTCGGCGCGGAAGCCCTGCGCCAGCGCCTCGGCGCCGTGGATGCTCACGACGAAGGCGCCGAGTCCGTCCACCCGCCCGCTCTCGACGGGCGCGACGAAGTCGGCGAGGGCGCGGTTGGGCCTGCCGGGCGTCTTTTCCGTTTGCTGCCGGAGCGTGTGGAAGACGGCGAGCGGCTCGCCGTCCTCTCCGTACACCTCCACGTCGTCGCCGACGGCGTTGGCGGGGAACAGCCCGGCGACGCCGCGCGGCCGGAGCAGCCCCTCCGCCTCGATGCGGTCGAGGAGCGCCTCGGCGTCGGCGAGGAGGGCGCGGGCGGGCGGCCCCTTCTCGGGGTCGTCGAGGATCTGCGGATACGACCCGCGCAGCTCCCACGCGATGAAGAACGGGCCCCAGTCGATGTAGGGCCGGAGGTCGGAGACGGTGACGCGGTCGAAGACGGTGACGCCGGGGTGCGCGGGCGGCGTGAGCGGCGCGGCGTCCCAGTCGAGCGCGAGGCGGTTGGCGCGGGCGTCTTCGAGCG
>DATGQT010000112.1:0-18474 GCA_035304085.1 Rubricoccaceae bacterium | reverse complement strand
CCGGAAGAGCCACCGCCAGCTCTCGGGGTCCCACGGGCTCCCCGTCGAGCCGGCGGCGCGGAGGCTGGAGAGGTCGCGCCCCGCGAAGGGCATCGTGCCGTGCGGCATGAGGGCGCGGACGAGGGTGGGGGAGAGGCCGAGGTGCGTCACGCTGAAGCGCGTGCAGATGGCCCACGTCCGGCCGGCGTCGGGGTAGTCCGGCGCGCCGTCGAAGAGGACCATCGTGGCGCCGTTCATGAGGGTGCCGAAGACGAGCCAGGGGCCCATCATCCAGCCCATGTCGGACATCCACCACATCACCTCGCCGGGCTTGAGGTCCATCGGGTGGCGCATGTCCTGGGCAGCCTTGACGGGGAAGCCGCAGTGGGTGTGGACGGCGCCCTTGGGGGTGCCCGTCGTCCCGCTCGTGTAGATGATCATGAGCGGGTCCTCGGCGCTCGTCCGCTCCGTCTGCCTCAGCGCCTCGGCCGCCTCGCTTCCGTGCGCCATGAGGTCGCCCCACGACACGTCGCGCCCCGCCTGCATCGCCACCTCCAGCCCGCAGCGGTCGTGGACGAAGACGTGGCGGACGGACGGGCACGCGGCCAGCGCCGCGTCGGCCACCGTTTTCATCGGGACGGCCCGGCCGCGGCGCATGAGGCCGTCCGAGACGAAGAGCGCCTTCGCTTCGGCGTCCTCGAGGCGGGTGGCGACGGCCTCGGCGCCGTAGCCCGAGAACAGCGGCAGCACGATGCCGCCGATCTTGATGACGGCGAGGAAGGCGACGACGAGCTCGGGCGTCATCGGCATGTAGAGCCCGACGGCGTCGCCCTTCCCGAGCCCGAGCGCGCGGAGGCCGGCGGCGCACGTGCTCACCTCCGCGAAGAGCTCGCGGTACGTCAGGGTACGGACCTCCCCCTCCTCGCTCTCGTAACGGACGGCGTCGCGCCCGGCGACTTCGGTCCCCTGCCACTTGTCGAGGAGGTTGTGGACGACGTTCATCCGGCCGCCCACGCACCACCGGGGCCGCTCGATGCCGGCCGAGGCGTCCAGCACCCGCGTGTATGGCTCGTAGAACTCCACGCCGAGGTCCTCCAGCGCCGCGTCCCAGAACCGCCCCACGTCCTCGACGGCCCACGCGAGGAGGGCGTCGTAGGAGTCCAGCCCCTGCTTCTTCCAGAACGCGGCGAGGTTGGTCCGTTCGACGGCGGCGGGGTCGGGGCGCCAGGCGACGGCCTGGCCGAAGGGGAACTCGGGCATGAAGGGCAGAAACGGGTAGGGACACGGCGTGCCGTGTCCCTACGATGATGTCGGAGCGGGCGGGGTGCCGTCAGCGAGCCGCGTCGGCGGGGGAGGCCTCCGGGACGGCGCCGTCGCCGGCGGCCTCGGGCGGGACGGGGGCGGCGTCGGGCATGGGGTGGCCGTGCTTCTCGGGCTGCCAGGAGTAGGCGTACCCCTCGTCCTCGATCTCCAGCGCCGCCTTCGTGAGGTGGAGCGGGCGGAACGTGTCCACCATCACCGCGAGCTCGCGCGTCTCCGTCTTGCCGATGCTGGCCTCGGTCGTGCCGGGGTGCGGGCCGTGCGGGATGCCGCCGGGGTGGAGCGTGAACGACCCGCGCTCGATCCCCTTCCGGCTCATGAAGTCGCCCTCGGCGTAGTAGAGCACCTCGTCCGAGTCGATGTTCGAGTGGTTGTAGGGGGCCGGGATCGACTGCGGGTGGTAGTCGAACAGGCGGGGGACGAACGAGCACACGACGAAGTTGTGCGCCTCGAACATCTGGTGCACCGGCGGCGGCTGGTGGATCCGCCCCGTGATCGGCTCGAAGTCGTGGATCGAGATGGCGTAGGGGAACATGTACCCGTCCCACCCCACGACGTCGAAGGGGTGGTAGCGGTAGACGTAGGGGAAGAGGCGGCCGTGCTTCTTGATGTGGACGGTGAAGCGGCCCTCCTCGTCGTGCGTGACGAGCTCCTGGGGCGGGCGGAAGTCGCGCTCGTAGTAGGGGCTGTGCTCGAGGAGCTGGCCGAACTGGTTCCGGTAGCGCCGGGGCGGGCGGAACTCCGTCGGCGCCTCGATGATGAGCAACCGCGGCTGCGCCGCGCCCTCGAACACCCACCGGTGCGTGAGCGTGCGCGGGACGTGGACGTAGTCGCCCTGCGTGAAGCCGACCGTCCCCAGCGGCGTCTCCAGCCGCCCCTCGCCGTCGTGGACGAAGACGAGCTCGTCGTGGGTGGCGTTCTTGTAGAAGTCGGCCATCGGCTCCACCGGCGCGCACAGCGCGAGGAGCACGTCGGCGTTGCCCATGATGTAGCGGCGGCCCGAGAGCCAGTCGCCGCCGGGCTCGACGTTCCGGCCGAGGAAGTGGCGGTGGCGGAGGAAGTCCTTCTCGACGAACTCGACGGCCACGTCCTCCGGCTCGCCGATCTCCTCGACGAGCGTGGGCGGGTGGATGTGGTAGGCGATGGAGTAGATGCCGGAGAACCCCTCGGCGCCGATGACCTCCTCGGTGTAGAGGGCGCCGTCGGGGCGGCGGAACTGGACGTGCCGCTTGCCCGGCACCCGGCCCATCTTGACGTAGAACGGCATGATTCGATTGCGGATCGGGGATTGCGGATTTCGGATTGCAGGGCGACCGGAGGCGATCACATCCGCAATCCGAAATCCGCAATCCGAATTCAGAGGTTCCCTCGCCGGGCCTGCTCGCGCTCGATGGCCTCGAAGAGGGCCTTGAAGTTGCCCTCGCCGAAGGTCCGCGCGCCCTTGCGCTGGATGATCTCGTAGAACACCGTCGGGCGGTCCTGGACGGGCTTCGTGAAGATCTGCAGGAGGTACCCGTCGGGGTCGCGGTCGACGAGGATGCCGAGCTCGGCGAGCGCGTCCACCGGCTCGTCGATCTTGCCTACGCGCTCCTGGAGCGAGTCGTAGTACGTCGTCGGGGTCGAGAGGAACTCGACGCCGCGGCTGCGGAGCTGGGTGACCGTGCTCAGGATGTCGTCGGTGGCCATGGCGACGTGCTGGACGCCCTGGCCGCGGTAGAACTCGAGGTACTCGTCGATCTGGCTCTTCTTCTTCCCCTGCGCCGGCTCGTTGATGGGGAATTTGATCCGCTCGTTCCCGTTGCTCATCACCTTCGACATCAGCGCCGAGTACTCCGTCGAGATGTCGCGGTCGGTGAAGTGGAGGAGGTTCCGGAAGCCCATGACCTGGGAGTAGTAGTCGACGTACTCCTCCATCTCGCCGAGGTAGACGTTGCCGACGCAGTGGTCGACGTACTTGAGCCCGACGGGGCCGGGCCGCCAGTGGGGGTTCTCCCACGGCTCGAACCCCGGCATGAACAGGCCGTGGTAGTCCTTCCGCTCGACGAACGTGTGGATGGTGTCGCCGTAGGTGCCGATGGCGGAGACGACGACGCGGCCGTGGTCGTCCTCGAGCACCTCGGGCTCGCGGACGGGCCGCCCGCCCCGCTTCGTCGTCTCCTCGAAGGCGCTCGTGGCGTCGTCGACCCAGAGGGCGATGTCGCGGACGCCGTCGCCGTGGCGGTGGACGTGCTCGGCGACGAAGCCCTCGGGGCCGAGCGAGGTCGTGAGCACGAAGCGGATCTTGTCCTGGACGAGGAGGTAGCTGGCGCGGTCGCGCGTGCCGGTCTCGGGGCCGCGGTAGCCCCTGAGCTGGAAGCCGAAGGCGGACTGGTAGTAGTGCGCCGCCTGCTTCGCGTTGCCGACGTAGAACTCGACGTAGTCGGTCCCGTTGATGGGGAGGAAGTCCTTCTCCGCCTCGGCGGCGGGGGCCTCGGCCGCGAGGGCGGTGTCGGGGGCGTGGCGGGGGGTGTCCATGGCGAAACGGGATTCGGTCTGAGGGGTGCGCGTCCGGGAGCGGAGGTGAGACGGGCGGGGCCGCCGCTGCGTTCCGACGGGACGCCGCGTAGCTTTCCGCCGTCCAATCTAACCCCGCCGCTCCCATGCCGCAGTACGAGCTCGATGCCGCCGGCCCTGCCCGCTTCAGCGGCCTCCAGCGCGGGCGCACGCCCGAGGAGGCCGTCCGCCTCGCCGGCCGCGTCCCCGACGCCAGCACCCTCGTCGTCGCGCCCGAGGCCGACCGGGAGGGGTGGCAGGCGGTGACGGTGGACGGCGCGCCGGCGGGCCGTGTCCGCCCCCACCAGCGCATGCGCTTCCGGCGCGACTGAGGGGCCGGGGTAGGGCCGCGGGGGGTGGGTTGACGGAGTGACGCGCCTTCCCTATCGTTGCGCCCGTCCATCACCGCGGCCCACATGCCCCGACTGCTCCTCCTCGCCTTCGTCCTCCCCCTCGCCGTGTCTGTCCAGGCTCAGGACGGCACCTGGCAGCTCCTGCCCAACTCGCCCGAGCACTGGTATCGCTTCGAGGACGGCTCCTTCATCAACCCGATGCAGGGCTGGATCGTCAACGGCTCCGGGGAGACGTGGCGGACGACCGACGGCGGGGCGACGTGGGAGCTGCGGAGCGCCGTGGGGGGCGACTACCACCGGAGCGCCGCCTTCGTCAGCGAAACCAAGGGCTGGATCGGCGTCCTCTTCAGCGACACCCAGCTCTACGAGACCAACGACGGCGGCGCCACCCTCGACGACGTCTCGGACCGCATCGTGCCGGCCGTCTCCGGCGGCATCTGCGGGCTCTTCGCCGTGGACGCGCAGACGGTCTACGGTGTCGGGCAGTACAGCGGGCCGGCCTACGTCATCAAGACGACCGACGGCGGGTCGACGTGGCAGGCCACCCACATCGCGCCGTCGCTCGCCCAGAGCCTCGTAGACGTGTACTTCTTCGACGCGCAGCGCGGGCTCGCCGTCGGCGGGACGGACGCGCTCGGTTTCGGAGGGCGGGCCGTCGTGCTCGGGACCGAGGACGGCGGGGCGACGTGGGAGCGCCGGTTCGTCAGCAGCGGCGACGGTACCAGCAGCGAGTGGGGGTGGAAGATCTCGTTCCCCACGCCCGAGATCGGCTACGTCTCCGTCGAGTTCGACTCCGGTGGCCCGGCCGGGAAGGTGCTCAAGACCACCGACGGTGGGCAGACCTGGACCGAGATCGCCGTGCCGAACGGAGACAGCATGCAGGGCGTCGGGTTCATCACGCCCGACCTCGGCTGGACCAGCGGCCGCGGCTCGGTGACGGAGACCCACGATGGCGGCAGCACGTGGGCGCTCACGGGCGAGCTCGACGGGAGCGTGAACCGGTTCGAGTTCTTCGGCGACACGCTCGGCTACGCGATGGGTACGCGGATCTACCGGCTCCGGCGGCAATCCACCGTCGCCGCCGAGCCCGACGCCGCGCCGACGACCACGGCCCTCGTCGCCGTCGCCCCGAACCCCGCCCGCGGCCCGGTCACGGCGACGTACCGCCTCGAACGCTCCGGCACCGTCGAGGTCACCGTCTACGACGTACTCGGGCGGCGGGTGGCCGTGCTCGACGAGGGCGCCCGCGCGGCCGGCCTCCACACGGCGCGCTGGGACGCCGCCGCGGCGGGCGTGCCGCCGGGGGCGTACGTCGTGCGGCTCACGACGGGGGAAGGCACGTGGGCTCGGCCCTTCACGGTGCTCGGCCGCTGACGATGACGCCGGCCGTCCGCATCGAGCCGCTCGCGCGGCGCCACGCGCCGGCCGTGCAGCGCCTCGCCGCCGACCCCCGCATCGCCGCGACGACGCTGCTCCCCGACCCCTACCCGCCCGACGGCGCCGCGCACTACGCCGCCGACGCGGAGGCGGCGCGCGCCGAGGGGACCGCCTACAGCTTCGCCGTCCTCGCAGGCGACACGCTCGTCGGGGCGTGCGGGCTGAAGGAGGTGCACGACGGGCAGGCCGAGCTCGGATACTGGATCGGCGTCCCGTTCTGGGGACGCGGCTACGCCACGGAGGCCGCCCGCCTCGTCGCCGCGTTCGGGTTCGAGGCGCTGGGGCTCGCGCGGATCACGGCCCACACCCTCGCCCGCAACCCGTCGTCGGCGCGCGTGCTGGAGAAGGCGGGCTTCCGTCTCGTCGGGCGGGAGAAGAACCCGTTCGCGAAGTGGGCGCCCGACGACGTGGTCCTGCGGTACCTGCTGGAGCGTCCCCCGCCGGACGCCCGAGGATCGTAGCGCGTGTCGGCGCCGCGTGAGGCCGGGCGGTGTGCCGGGGAAGGCCGGCACCTCCGTCACGCCTCCGCAGCGGCCGTGGGCGTCAGGCGCGCGCGCTCCTCCAGCACCCCCGGCACCGTCAGGGCGAGGGCGGCGCGGAGGGCGTCGAGGTGCTCGTCGTAGAGGCCGCCCGTCCACTCGTCCATGAACGTCTTCTTGAACGCGAGGGCGAGGACGCAGGCGCGGTCCGCGAAGCGCGCGTGGGCCCACTCTGCGAAGTAGCCGCCCCGGAAGCGGACGTTCTCGCGCACGTCGAGGCCGAAGCGGAGGGCCGTGGCCTCGCCCGCCACGCGCAGCTCGCGGACGAACCGGTCCACGAGCGGCCCCCACCGCGCTCGGTCCAGCGAGCCGGTGCCGACGTCGACCTCGGGGTTCTCCTCCTCCTGCGCGAACGGCCCGTCCGGCCCCTCGCGGCGGTGGTTGTACGCGTGGACGTCGAAGACGACGACGGAGCCGTAGCGCGCGACCTTCTCCGCCAGGACCGCCTCGATCTCGGCGTACGCCGCGCGGTACGCCTCCCGCGACGCCTCGAAGACGGTCTCCGGCACGCCGTCCTTCCACACCGTCAGGCCCCAGGCTTCCTCGGGCGTGCGGTAGACGGCGTGCTCGGGCGGGCGGTCGAGGTCCACCTCGAACCGCGACCGCAGCCCGACGATCCGCGTCGGCGCGACGGTGGCGAGGTGCTCGGTGAACGGGTCCTCCTCGCGCAGGCGCTCGTCGTCGGCGAGCGCGAGGTGGGGGAGGAGGTCGGGGCGGACGGCGTGGCCGGCGTGCAGGGCCGCGGCGACGAGGGGGCCGTCCCCGCGCGTGATCGCGACGAGGGGTTCCATCGCAGGGAGGGGCGGTTGAGAAGGGCCCCTCATGAACGAGCGCGAGGCGAGCGAGGTTCGATGAGCGCCTACTCCGCGTCCGCCGCGCAGCGGAAGCCGAGGTCGCTGGCGGCGAGGTCGCGGAGGGTGCCCATGCGCCGGAACGTCTGCGCGAAGTCGGGCTCCTGATAGATCGAGCCGCCGCGGGCGATCCGCATGGCGAGCGCCTCCATGTCGTGCCGCTCGGGCTCGGCGCCGGGCGCGGGGTAGAACTGGTAGAACGCGCCGACCCACTCGGCCACGTTGCCGCTCATGTCGTAGAGGCCGAGCGCGTTGGGGCGCTTCCGGCCGGCGGGGTACGGGCCGGACGCGGTGTCGTCGGCCACCCAGGCGAAGAGGCGGAGGCTGTCGGGGTCGGAGGTGCCGGCGTAGCGGATGGGCCGGCCGCCCTCGCGCGCCGCGTACTCCCACTCGGCCTCCGTCGGCAGCCGGTAGCCGTAGGCGGCGCAGAAGGCCACCGCGTCGTCCCACGTGACCCCGGTGGCGGGGAGCGGCTCGCCGTCGAGGGCCTCGACGCTCGTGCGGCCGGCGGCGCGGGCGAAGGCGGCGAAGGCCTCGGCCGTCACCTCGAAGCGGCCGAGGCGGAAGTCGCCGACGGTGACGGCGTGGACGGGCGTGGCGTCCTCGTCGGCGCCCTCGAACACGTCGCCCATCTCGAAGGCGCCGCCCGCGACGGCGACCATCTCCAGGGGCGGGAGGCCGAGCGCCTCGGCGAGGGTGACGGGGCGGGGCGCACAGGCGCCGAAGGCGATGAGGGCGAGGAGGAGGACGGCCGGCTTGCGCATGGGGCAGGAGGATCGGGCTTCCTCGACTCATGCACGCGGCGGAAGTTGCTCCTCTCCCGTCGGGGAACGGGCCGGCCAGGGGCGGGTTGACCCCCTCCCCGGCCTCACCCGCCGCCGATGCTCCGCACGCTCGCCCGCCTCGCTGCCCGCCGCCCGCGCCCCGTCACGCTGGCGGACGCCCGCGCGCGGGCTGCCCGCGGCGCCGCCTTCCTCGACGGGACCGACCCCGGCTGGCACGCGCGCGTCCGCCCCCGCGACCTCGCGCTGTCCGACGGGCAGGCGTGCGTGCTGGGGCAGCTCCACGGCGACTTCCGCCTCGGCCTCTTCCGCGCCCGCGTCTTCGACGGCTCCAGCGCCCGGATCGCGTTCGTCTCGCCGGTGGACCTCGGCTTCCACGCCCGGCAGGGCCTCGGCGAGGCCGCCGAGGCGCTCGACTACGCCCACCTCACGCGCGCCTGGCGCGAGGAGATCGCGCGGCGGCGGGGAGCCCGCTCCAGGAGCGGCACGAACTCCAGCACTCTCCACAGAACCGCCTTGCCCGAGGGCGGCCCGGCATCGTAACCTGGATGCCGCTGTAACCTGGACGCCCGCCGTGGCGCGGTAGCTCAGCTGGTCAGAGCGTCGGATTCATAACCCGAAGGTCGGGAGTTCAAGTCTCCCCCGCGCCACCCACGCCCGCCTCGGCTTTCCCGTCGAGGCGGGCGTTTTTTGGTTGGAGGCGGCCGTAGCTTCCGGCCCTTCACCCGACCTCCGCCCTTCGTCACCCTCCATGTCCTGGGATTCCGTCATCGGGCAGGAGCGCGTCGCCGGCGTGCTCTCTCGGGCGCTCGCGAGCGGGCGCGTCGCCCAGGCCTACCTCTTCCACGGCCCCGACGGCACGGGCAAGCGCGCCGCCGCCCTCGCGTTCGCGCAGGCGCTCCAGTGCGAGGCGCGCGGCAAGAACGCCCCGCCCGACGCCGCCTGCGGCCGGTGCCTCCCCTGCACCAAGGCCGTCCGCGGCCTCCACCCGGACGTCCGCGTCTACCTCCCCCAGCCTGCCGACGCCGCTACCGAGGACGTCGCCGAGCGCCTCCGCCTCCTCCACCAGAACCCCTACGAGCTGGTCGACTTCCAGCGGCGCCCCTCGCTCCAGGAGGCCGGCGGGACCTCTGGGAAGCAGGTGATCTACCAGGTCGAGCGCATCCGCGAGATCATGCACGACCTCCGGTTCGTGCCGGGGGAGGGGCGCCACACCGTCGGCGTCCTCCTCGACGCCGACCGGATGAACACGGCCTCGGCCAACGCTTTCCTCAAAGTGCTCGAGGAGCCGCCCGAGCGGACGGTCCTCGTGCTCACGGCCGAGCGGCCCGACGCCATGCTGCCGACGATCCTCTCGCGGTGCCAGCGGCTCCGGTTCGACCCGCTCCCGGCCGAGGCCGTCGAGGCCGCGCTCGCGGCGCGGGAGGGCGTCGAGGCGGGGCGGGCGGCGTTCCTGGCGCGGATGGCCGACGGCTCCTACACCCGCGCCCTCGCGCTGCTGGAGAACGAGGAACTGGCCGAGCGCCGCGCCCTCGCCCTCCAGTTCGTCCGCATCGCCTACACGGGCGACCCGGCCAAGGTCGCCCCGCTCGTCGAGCAGGTCGGGCGGATGGGGCGCGAGCCGGTCAAGCAGCTCCTCGGCCTCATGCTCGGGTGGGTGCGCGACCTCGTGCTCTACCGGACGGCCGGCGAGGGGGCCCCCCTCGTGAACGTGGACCAGGCCGAGGCCGTGCGCAACTTCGTCGAGAAGCTGCCGGAGGCGCGGCTGGAGGCGATGGTGCGGCTGATCGAGGAGGCGGCCGACCGGCTGGAGCGGAACGTCCACACGGGCCTGCTGCTGACGGTGCTGGCCGGCGCCCTCGGCGCCGCCATGCGGGGCGCCCCGCGCGAGCGGCTCTTCGCCCCCCTCGCCGAGCCGGCCCTGCGCTGACCCGTGCGGGCTCCGCGGTCACGCGCGGGCGGGCTCAGCGGCGGCCCCGACGGACCTCCACGAGCGACACGTCGAAGACGAGGTCCTCGCCTGCGAGGGGGTGGTTCGCGTCGAGCGTGACGGTGTCGTCGCCGACCTCGGTGACGACGACCTCGAGGGTGCCGCCGTCTTCCATGCCGACCTGGAGGCGCTGGCCGACCTCGGGCTCGAGCCCCGGCGGGAGCTGGCGGCGGTCCACCGCCACCTGGAGCTCGGCGCGGTAGTCGCCGTAGGCCTCGTTGGCCGGGACCTCGATGGTGCGCGCCTCCCCCTCGGCCATCCCGACCACGCCGCGCTCGAAGCCCGGGATCACCTCGCCTTCGCCGAGGGTGAACGCGAGCGGCTCGCCGCCCTCGGACGAGTCGAAGACGGAGCCGTCGCGGAGGCGGCCGGTGTAGTGGAGGCGGATGGTGTCGCCGGGCTGGGCAGTGGCCATGGGGGAGGGGGTTGGAGGAACGAGGGGTGGCACGCGGGGGCGGCGGGAAGGTTGCCGCCGCCGTCAGGCGAGGTTGTGGAAGACCTTCTGGACGTCCTCGTCCTGCTCCAGCCGGTCGATGAGCTTGAGGACCTCCTCCGCCTGCTCCTCCGGCAGCGTCGTCGTCGCCATGGGGATCCACTCGACCTCGGCGCTGAGGGGGGTGAGGCCGCGGTCCTCCAGCGCCTTCTGCATCGCGCCGAACTCGGTGAAGGGGACGCGGACGACGAGGACGGGCGCGCCCTCGTCGGTCTCGCTCTCGCCCATCTCCTCGAGGCCGTGGTCGATGAGGTCGAGCTCGAGCTCGTCCTGGTCGATGCCCTCGGGGCTGAGCTTGAAGACGCCCATCTTCTGGAACTGGAACGCGACGCTGCCGGAGGTGCCGAGGGTGCCGTTGCCGCGGTTGAGCGCGGCGCGGATGTTGGCGACGGTGCGGGTGGGGTTGTCCGTGGCGGCCTCGATGAGGATGGGGACGCCGTGGGGGCCGTAGGCCTCGTAGAGGACCTCCTCGTAGTCCGCCATGTCGCGGCCCTGCGCGCGCTTGATGGCGGCCTCGATCTTGTCCTTCGGCATGTTCACGCTCTTCGCGTTCTGGAGGACGCGGCGGAGCGCGGGGTTGTTGTCGGGGTCCGGGCCGCCGGCCTTCACGGCGATGACGATGTCCTTCCCGATGCGGGCGAACTGCTTCGCCATGCGGTCCCACCGGGCGAACATGGTGGCCTTGCGGACTTCGAAGATGCGTCCCATCGGAGGCGTGTGTCTGGGGCGTCCCGGCTTCAGCGGGAGCGGCCTTGGAAACGGGAAAACGGGCGGCGCCGAAGGTACGGAGCCCTCGCGCGCCCGGTCCACCCGCGCTTCTTCGCGGACGGGCTCTGCTTCGGGCTCAGAGGCCGAACCGCATGAGCACCATGCACGCCACGATGGCGCCCAGGAGGGCGAGCATGATCCCGCTGCTTCTGCGGAGGTAGCGGGCCGCGCCCGGCCGCCACGCGTCGCCGTCCCACACCCGCGCCTCCAGACGCCGGCCCGACGTGGCGCCGTACACCACGGCGGCGACCGTGAGGACGATGGCCGCCGCGAACGTCCGGCCATACGGGGTCCCGAAGAGGGCGGCGAACGAGCGCACGGGCCCGAACACGGTCCCCCGCAGCAGCCCCAGCCAGAACGCGGCCTGCGCCGACGTGCCCATGAGGATGCCGATGGGCCGGGCGAGCGCGTCGAAGAGGGCGCGCGCCTCGGGGGCGGGCCGGTGGAGCAGCGCCGGCCACAGGGCCAGCGACACGAACGCGTAGCCGCCGACCCACACGACGCCGGCCAGGATGTGGAGCCACTGGACGAGGAGGGGCCAGAACGTGTCCATAAGAGCAGTACGGCAAGAAAACAGAAGGTACGGAGCCGCCGCGCCCACGGTCCACCCGCGCTGCGCTGGGGAAGCCCGGCTCCAGGACTACGTCACCGCACCGGCGAGGCGGGCACCGGCCGTATAGGCGAGGGCGTCCTCGGTGAGGCCGAGGAGAGGATCGGGCACGCCGGTGCTCTCGCCGGCCGCCTTCCGCAGGTGGTAGGCGAGGAACGACGACCCCAGCGCGGCGGCGGCGCCGACGAGCGCCGCGCTCACGGCCGGGCCCCCGCTCCAGCCGGCGACGGCGGCGCCGCAGAGGGCGCCAGAGCCGACGCGGCCCGCGAGCGACGTCGGCTCGGTGCGGGCCGGCGTGACGGGCAGCTTGTCGGCCACCAGCTCACCGAGGGCGAAGGCGGGAAGCATACGGACAGCCCACGGGGAGCCGAGGAGGCGCGCGGCGGCGTTGCGCCCGCGCCCCCGGGCCCGCGCGAGGCGGCGACTGAGGAGAGCGGGGGCCGCCATGCTGCGCAGCCCGGCGACGGCGCCGAGGCCGGCGGCGAGGCCGAGGGTCGTTCGGTCAGTGGAGGTCATGGGCCTTGAACCGTTTGAAGACGACGGCGGGGTCGGCGTGGACGAGCCGGCCGTCGCCGGCGTCGGGCGCACGCACGGCAGGGTCGCGCACGAGCCGCGCCATCAGGGCGTGCGCCTTGTGGTGCCACTCCCGCTGGTAGCGCGGGCCGAGGTAGGCGAAGCCGAGCCGGCTCCACCAGTTCGGAAACTGCCCCGGCCGCCAGAACGCCTCGATGCGGAAGCGGAGGTCGCCCGTCCGGTGTGCCTTCGTGAGGAGGAACCACTCGAGGCCGCACTCGATGTGGCCTTCGAGGGTGTCGTAGCGGAAGCCGTAGGCGGTCTGCTCCTCGCCGGCTTCGTCCTCGTGCACGGCGCTGACGACGACGGCGCCGAGGTAGTGGAGGACGCGGAGCGCGCGCAGCTCGAGGAGCATGACGCGGCCGAGCAGCGGCGCCTCCGGGTCGAAGTGGCCGATGACGATGCGGGGGTCGGAGAAGGCGTAGCTGGCGACGGCGATCCGGCCTCGCGCGAAAGGGCCCTCCGCCCGCGGCGGGCCGGGGTCCTCACGCCCGATGACGGCCTCGGAGAAGTAGTGGTGCCAGCCGCGCTCCAGCGTCATCTCCTCCGGGCTGTCGGAGAAGTTGCGCGGGAGCCGCTGCGCACGGGCGAGCCGCGCCTCCAGCTCCGCCTCCGTCCAGCCCCGTCCGATCCGCCACCCGGCCATCACGCCCCCCGTGCGATGAACGTGGGCGCTTCGCAGGCGCGGTCGGCCTCCTCCTCCTCGACCTCCCGCGTGTCGGCGTGGATGGCGCCGACGACGCCCTCGCCGACGGCGTGGGCGAGGCGGTCGATGAAGTCGGTCCACGTGTTCGTCTGCATCGGCTCGCCGGCGGCGAGGAAGCCGTGGCGGTGGAGGCGCGAGCCCGACCGAGCGCGGCTGCGGATGTGGAAGACGACGTCGCCGCGCGCGTTGGGGTAGGCGCCGAACGTGATCCGCCCCGCCTCGGGGTGGCCCTCGACCGTGCCGAGGGTGACGCTGTGGTCGTCGGCGTGGACGACACGGACGGCCGTGTCGGCGGCGCCCCTGATGGCGACGCCCAGGCACTCGCCAACCTGGAGGGGGGCGGCGCCGTCCTCGCGGGTGAAGACGACGAGCTCCTTCGGGGGGAAGTCGGGGAAGCGCTCGCGGACGAGGGCGGCGACCTCGGGGGCCGAGCAGCGGCAGTCGCGGACGACGGCCCAGTAGTCGCGCTGGAGGAGGGGGCCGGCGCCCTCGGAGGCGGGCTTCACCGTATCGGCCTGCGGCGCGGCGGTGTCCTTCTCTCGGCGCATGATCGGGCGTTGGCGGAGGTGGGGAGGGGGAACAGCCGCCCCCCCGCGCCGTTCCCGCCGACGCCCCTTCTCCGCCGTACCCCTATGCCGGATCCGCCCGAGGTCAACCCCGCCAGCGAGGCGTCCGAGCGCGTCTACGAGCCCTCGCGGGTCGTCCGCGCCGAGCACGCCGAGGGCCCCGTCACCCGGCTCATCGAGCAGCAGACGGCCAAGCTGCCGTCGGACGCGTTCCTGTTCGCCGCGCTCGGGGCGATGGCGGCCTCGCTCGCCCTCGAGCTCACCGGGCGCCACCAGGCGAGCCGGTTCGTGGGGATGTGGGCGCCGGCGATCCTGACGATGGGGGTCTACAACAAGGTGGTGAAGGTGCTCCGCCCGCAGTGAGCGGGTGGGCCGGCCTTACGATCCCACGCTTTCTGTCGTGGTGCCCCGGAGTTCTCGGAGCAGCACGGCCAATAGCAGCGCCGCCACGACTAGGGCGACCAGCCCTGTCATGGTCCGGCCGAACAGCAGCCAGCCCATGCCGAACAGCGCGGCGTAGACGAGGGCGCAGCCGAGGAGCCACCGGAGCGCGAGGCGGCCGAGGTGCTCGTCGGGCCGGAGGTCGGGGTGGGAGCGGGCGACGCGGCGCCAGCCGGGGCCGGGCGGGCGCACGCGCCGGTAGAACGCGTCGAGCACCGCGGCGTCGGTGGAGCGGGTGAGGAACGTCACGAGGAGCCACGCCGCCGTCGTGATGGCCGTCACGCCGAAGAGGTTGTAAGGGAAAGTATCGAGGAGGAAGGGGACGGAGAAGGCGGGGACCTGCGTGCCGTCGGGGGCGGTCGTGCCGAGCGCGTTGCCGGCGAGCTGGAGGGCGACGAGGAGGAGCGGCACGAGCGTCGCCGTCAGCTCGCTCCACGCGTTGACGCGCCACCAGTACCACCGGAGGATGAGGACGAGCCCGAGGCCGGCCGAGGCGCTCAGGATGAGCCCCCACGCGCCCGAGATGCTCTCCAGCCGCGTCGCCACGACGAAGCCCACGAGGGCGAGGGCGAACGTGATCAGGCGCGAGACCGTCACGTAGTGCCGCTCGGGCGCGTCCCGCTTCACGAACCGCCGGTAGAGGTCGTGCACGAGGTAGCTCGTGCCCCAGTTGAGCTGGGTCGAGATCGTGCTCATGAACGCGGCGAGGAACGAGGCGAACAGCAGCCCGAGGAGCCCCGGCGGCAGCGTCTCCCGCATCACGAGGACGTACCCCTCGCGGGCGTCGGCCAGCCCGGGGAAGAGGACGAGCGCGCACAGCGCGACGACGATCCACGGCCACGGCCGCACGCAGTAGTGGGCGACGGTGAACCACAGCGTGGCGAGCACGGAGTCGCGCTCGGAGCGGGTGCCGAGCATGCGCTGGGCGACGTAGCCGCCGCCGCCGGGCTCGGCGCCGGGGTACCAGCTCGCCCACCACTGCACGCCCAGGAACGCCACGACGGCCGGCCCGCTCAGCGCCAGCACCCCCGCCGCCTCGGCCGCCTCGCGCCCCACCACGGGGAAGAACCGGAACGTCGTTTCAGGCAGCCTCGCGACGAGCCCGCCGAGGCCGCCGATCTCGGGGAGGTCGAGGGCGAACCACGCCAGCGCCACCGAGCCCGCCATCGCGACGACGAACTGGAAGGCGTCGGTGACGGTGATGCCCCAGAGGCCCGAGAGGAGGGAGTAGGCGGCCGTGAGGATCAGCAGCAGGCCCACCGTCGCCATCGGCGCGCCGACCTCGAGGCCGAGGAGCGAGAACCGCTCGGCGCCGAACAGCCGCATCCCCGGGAAGAGCACGTCGAGCACCGTCTCCATCGCCAGCGTCACCCACCCCACGATGGCCGCGTTCATGAACAGCCCGAAGTAGACCGCCTTCACGCCGCGCAGCCACGCCGCCGCCTGCCCGTGGTAGCGCAGCTCGACGAACTCGACGTCGGTCAGCACCCCACTCCGCCGCCACAGCCGCGCGAAGAACACCACCGTCAGCACGCCGCCGAGCGCGGCGCTCCACCACAGCCAGTTCCCCGAGACGCCCGACTGCGCGACGAGCTCGGTCACGGCCAGCGGGGTGTCGGCGGCGAACGTGGTGGCGACCATGCTCGTGCCGGCGAGCCACCACGGCATCGCGCGGCCGGAGGCGAAGAACTCGGCCGTGCTCCGCGACCCCCGCCGCGCGTAGTACGCCGCGATGCCGAGCGTGGCGGCGAGGAAGAGGCCGACGAGGAGCCAGTCGAGCGGGGTCATGCGTGATTACGTGAAGGGCGTGATTACGTGAGGGGTGCCGCGCCAATATCACGTAATCACGTCCGTCACGTAATCGAAAACGAGCGCGGCCCTCCGGGCTCGCCGGGGGCCGCGCGGGTGCGGTGGGGGAATCGCGGGGCGCGCCAGCGCGACGCTAGAGCTGGAACACGATGAGGACGCCCAGACCGATGAGGACCGCAGCAGCGGTCATGGCGCTGATGAGGCGGTGCATGGTGGGTGAGGGTGGGGGTGGTACGGCATGAGGAACCCCCTTGGGGAAGCGGCCGAGGGCCGGGCCCCGGGCCGCGCGCAAGGTAAAGGCCGCTATTGCAAAAAGCAACCGAGACTTACATCGGCACCTGCACCGGCGATTCCTCGGCGCGGCGGCCGCCGCGCCCGCCTTCGTGTAGCTTCCGTTCCCCGCACGCTCGTTATTGCCCGGCCGCCGATGCCGCTGATCCCGTCCGCGAGCCGTCGCCTCGCCCTCCTCCTCGCCGCCGCGCTCCTCGTCCCCCCGCTCTCGGCCTGCCGCGCCGAGGTCGAAGATCCCACTCGCGGGGCGGGCGCGTCCGCGCCGGCCGACACCGCCGGCGTCCGGTCGGCGCGGGCGATGGTGGTGGCGGGCCAGCCCGACGCCGCGCGGGCCGGGCTGGAGGTTCTCCGCGACGGCGGAAACGCCATCGACGCCGCCGTCGCCACCGGCTTCGCGCTGGCTGTGACGCTCCCCAACGCGGGCAACGTCGGCGGCGGCGGCTTCCTCCTCGTCCGCTTCGCCGACGGGCGGGCGACGAGCCTCGACTTCCGCGAGGTCGCCCCACTGGCCGCCACGCGCGACCTGTTCATCGACCCCCTGACGGGGCGGGCGCGGCCCGACCTCAGCCGGCGCGGCCACCTCGCCGTCGGCGTGCCGGGGACGGTGGCGGGGCTGCTGGAGGCGCACGCGCGGTGGGGCAGCCTCCCGCTGGAGCGCCTGATGGAGCCGGCGATCCGGCTGGCCGAGGAGGGCCACGTGCTCTCCGACCGGCAGGCCCGCCTCCTCAACATCTACCGCGAGGACTTCCTCGCCAGCGAGAGCGCTCGCCGCTACTTCACCAAGCCCGACAGCACGCTCTTCCGTGGGGGCGAGCGGTGGGTGCAGCGCGACCTCGCCGGGGTGCTCAAGCGCATCCGCGACCACGGCCGGGCCGGCTTCTACGAGGGTGAGACGGCCGACCTCATCGTGGCCGAGATGGAGCGGGGCGGGGGGCTCATCACGCACGAGGACCTCCGGCGCTACCGGCCCGTCGAGCGCGCGCCGGTCTACGGGTGGTACCGGGGCTACCGCGTGATCGGGATGGGGCCGCCGTCCTCGGGCGGCATCGCGCTCGCGCAGCTGCTGCGGGCGGTCGAGCCCTACGCGCTCCGGGCGATGGGGCACCACAGCCCGGCCCAGATCCACCTCTTCGGTGAGGCCATGCGCCGCGCCTTCGCCGACCGCGCCCACTGGCTCGGCGACCCCGCCTTCGCGGACGTGCCGGCGGAGGCGCTCATGGACTCCCTCTACGTCCGCCGCCGGATGGCCTCGTTCGACCCCGACACCGTCTCGTCGAGCCTCGCCGTCGGGCACGGGACGCCGCCGGGGCTGGGGCCGGAGAGCACCGAGACGACGCACTACTCCATCGTGGACGAGGCCGGCAACGCCGTCGCCGTGACGTACACCATCAACGACTACTTCGGCGCGAAGGTGGCCGTGGGCGGGGCCGGCTTCCTCCTCAAC
Organism: Rubricoccaceae bacterium; assembly: GCA_035304085.1. Taxonomy (GTDB): domain Bacteria; phylum Bacteroidota; class Rhodothermia; order Rhodothermales; family Rubricoccaceae; genus DATGQT01. The sequence continues at coordinate 990 of DATGQT010000112.1, read as the reverse complement.
GACGAGATGGACGACTTCACGGCGGCGCCGGGCGCGCCGAACCTGTGGGGGCTCGTGCAGGGCGAGGCCAACGCCGTCCGCCCCGGCGCCCGCCCCGTCTCGTCGATGACGCCGACGATCCTGGAGGACCCCGAGGGGCGGCTGTTCATGGTCGTCGGCTCCCCCGGCGGCAGCCGCATCATCACGACCGTCTTCCAGGTCGTCACGAACGTGGTGGACTTCGGGATGCCGGTGCAGGCGGCCGTGGCCGCGCCGCGGTTCCACCACCAGTGGCTCCCCGAGCAGCTCGAGGTCGAGGAGGGCTTCCCCGACGCGACGCTCGGGGCACTCGGGCGGCTGGGGTGGGACGTGCGCCGCGTTTCTACGTTCGGCGCCGCCGACGCCATCGTCGTCACCTACGACGACGCCGGCCGCCCCACCCTCCACGGCGGCGCCGACCCGCGGCGCGAAGACGACGTGGCCGTGGGCTACTGAACTGAAAGTGAAAAGGGAGAAGTGAAAAGGGAAAAGTGGGAGGTGAGAGATGAAGAAGCTCAGTTGCCTTTCGATTTGCGGACGATGACGGTGAGGATAGCGTAGAGCTCCTCAGTTTCCTGGAGAAGGGGTTCCAGCCTCGACCTGGGCGCCATGTCGGTGCGGATGAACAGCCGGAGCCAGAACCGGCTCTCACGTGCCTCACGTAGCGCGATGCTGGCCTTGTGGATGAACTCCCTTCGGCTCGACGCGTCCTGCGCCTCCTCGAAGTTGGCCCCGATGGAGGTCGCGGCCCGCAGGTACTGCTTCCCCAGAATCCATCCCGCCCGATCCTGCTGCTCCTGGAGGTAGCGGAAGAGCCCCACGGCGTGGACGGCGTAGTCCTCTAAGCGTTCAATCAAATCCCTTGCACCGCCCACGACTTCTATTTTCCCCCTTTTCACTTCCCCCTTTTCACTTCCCCCTTTTCACCAGTCGTTCTCTTCCTTGACCACGCCCAGCTCGACGGGGACGGGG
>DATGQT010000111.1:0-4398 GCA_035304085.1 Rubricoccaceae bacterium | reverse complement strand
GGCCACGCGGACGATCTGCCTCCGCGTCCCCGGGAACGCCCCCGACGGCGACTACAACTTCGACCTCCGCCTCGTCGACGTCGCGACCGGCAGCGACTGCGGCTCCTACACCGAGACCATCGCGATCTCGGCCCCCCGCGTTGGTGACGCCGCCGTCGGCGGGGACTTCGAGGTGGAGACGGTGGCCGACCTCAGCCCGTCGGCGTCGGCCGTGGGCGGCGGGGTGGCCGTGGCGCCGAACCCGTTTGCGCGGCAGACGACGATCTCGTACGACGTCGCCGCCGCCTCGGACGTGCGGCTGGCCGTCTACGACGTGCTCGGCCGCGAGGTCGCCGTGCTCGTCGACGCGCGCCAGGACGCCGGCGCGCACCGCGCGACGTTCGACGCCCGCGGGCTGTCTGCGGGGACGTACGTATACCGTCTCGTGGTGGGGAGCGAGGTGCAGACGGGCCGGCTCACGCTGGCCTACTGAGCGCGCCGCTCCGGCGGCACGGCTGATACCGCGCCGCCGGAGCCCGTAGCCGGCGAGGCCGCCCCGGAGTGCTTCGGGGCGGCCTCGCGTCGCCCGGGGCGGCCGGAGGCCCGCGCACCCGCTGCAACCCGGCCGGCCCCGCCGGGTTGTACCTGCGCCCCTCACCGCCACCCCTCATGCACCCCGACCAACGCACCCCCGATACTCACCGCTACCGCGCCCCGGACAGCAAGCCGCCGAGGCCCGAGCGCGCGCCCGAGCAGGACCAGACGCTCCCCCCCGACGCCGAGGTAAGCAGCCAGAACGTCCTCACGCCCGAGCCGGAGGAGCCGCGCCTCGGCGAGGCCGGCGCCTCCTACACCGGCCGCCAGCTCGACGACCGCCTCAAGACCAACCCCCGCGTGGACGACGCCGACGCGGTGACGCCCGACGAGGGCGACGAGGCCTAGCGCGGCGCTATAGCCTCCTGCGGAGCGGCCGATACCGGCCCGTAGGCGCGTTGCCACGACGCGCCGCCACGAGCCCGTATCGCCATGCGCCTCCGCTTCGCCCCCTCCGCCAGCCTCCTCGGGATCGGGACGATCCTCCTCGGCACGGTCCTCCTCGCCGGCTGCGACGCCGCGGACCCCTCGGGCGGCGCCCCCGTCGCCGGCACCGTCGCCAACGGCTTCGGCCGCCCCGTCGCCGGCGCCACCGTCTCCTTCGACGCCCTCGACGAGGGCGACGCGACCTACGTCACGGCCACGACCGACGCCGAGGGCCGGTTCAGCGCCGAGGTCCCCCCCGGCGCCTACACCGTCGTCACGGCGGCCGACGGGTACAACCCCGCCGGCCGCACGCTCACCGTCGGGCCCGAGGGCGTGGCCGACCTCGCGCAGACCGTCAACGGGCCGGGCACGCTCGTGGCCCAGATCGTCAGCGCGCTCACCGGGCAGGGCGCCCCGGGCGTCACCCTCCAGTGCGTCCGCCGCCAGGCCGACGGCACCTACCCCGACCCCGCCACGGCGTACGACTTCGGCGCCACCTCCGACGCCGAGGGGAACCTCCTGGTGGCGGGCGCCCCCGCCGGCGCCCTCCGCTGCCGCGCCGAGGGCCCCGGCTTCGACCCCCGCACCTTCGACGTCACCGTCCGCCGCGACGGCCCCACCGAGCTCCCCCCGCTCGTGATCACGCCGCCGCCGCCGGAGGGCGCCCTCCGCATCGTGCTCACGTGGGGCCAGAGCCCGAGCGACCTCGACTCCCACCTCACCGGCCCCGACGGCGCCGGCGGCCGGTTCCACGTCTACTGGGTCGACCGCAGCTACGGCCAGACCAACCTCGACGTCGACGACACGTCGAGCTACGGCCCCGAGACCGTCACCGTCTTCCCCCCGGCGGCCGGGACGTACCGCTACTCCGTCCACAACTGGAGCGACCAGAGCCCGTCGGGCTCGGGGGGCATCGCGGCGAGCCCGGCGCGGGTGGAGGTCCACGACCACCGCGGCCTCGTCTGCACCTACCGCCCGCCGCAGAGCGTGCAGGCCGGCAACACGTGGCGCGTCTTCGAGGCGGAGGCCCACGAGGCCGGCGGCGCGTTCGTCCTCGACGCGCCGTGCGCGCGCGGGGCGGTGGACCTCCCCGGCCTCGGCTACGTCCTCGCCGCCGAGGCCGGCGACCTCGGCGCGTTCCTGACGGGCCTGCCTCCGAAGGGCGCCGGCCGCTGAAGGACGGCGCTCAGCGCTGCCGCCGCACGCCGCCCCCGACGGCCTCCGAGCGGTCACCGTCGGGGGCGGCGCCGAGCCCCAGCCGGCGGTCGAAGAACCGGTCCTCCTCGGCCCACCGCCGGGGCGGCGCGCCCGAGAAGCGCCGGTGTTCGCGCACGAGGTGGGCCTGGTCGGTGTACCCGAACCGCACCACGGCGTCGGCCCACGTCGCCCCCGGGGTGGTGGCCAGGAAGTTGTGCGCGCGGCGGAACCGGACGACGGCGGCGAACACCTTCACCGACATACCGAGGACAGCGAACCGTCGCCGGAGCGTCGCGCCGCTCACTCCGAGCGCCTCCGCGAGCGCGGCCACGCGGACGTTCCCGTCCGCGGCCTCGATGGCCGCGACGGCGCGCTGCAGGAACGCCGCCTCGGGCGGCACCTCCGGCACGCGTGCTTCGAGGAACGCCACGATGAGGGCCGCCCGCGCCGCGAAGGCCGCCTCGGGCGACGCCCCGGGCCGTGGGGCCAGGACCGCCTCGCGCCACGCGCGCGCGGCCCCCGCGAGCGACGGCCGGACGACCGCGTGCAGCGGGGGCGGGCCGCCCGGCGTCAGCCCGTAGTCCGTCACGCCCAGCAGCGCGTACGGCCCGACGGGCGTGAACAGCACGTCGAGCCCGCGGATGGCCGAGGCGACCTCGACGGCGAAGGGGTGCGCCTGCGGGCCGGCCAGCGAGAAGGGGTCCAGCGGCACGGTGCCCCCGCCGTACGCCGCCGGCATCACGACGTACCCCGCGCCTTCGAGCGTGACGTTGAGGTTGGGCGTCGTCGTCGCGCTCATGGCGAAGCGGTGGCGCCCGCCCGGCGGCGCGGGCAGGTACTGCTCGTACACTTCGAGGAGGTACGGCCGGAGCGCGGCCGGCAGGTCCTCGCCGCCGAAGCGGCGGCCCTGGGGTACGGAAGCGTCGTCCATGTCGGCCGCGCACGGCGGATCACGGGTGCGCCGCAATAAACGGCGGAGAGAGGATCCCGGCCCCGGCTGGTGCGCGTTTTTTACAATACCCGCGGGGGGCGGCATGCGGTCATTAGGGCGCTTCCCCCTGCGCCTCGGGCGCGGCGCGGAGGCCGCCCCCGACGACGACCACCGCACGCCCATGGGGCCCTCCGTCGACACGACTGCGCTCCTCCGCGACGCCCGGGCGGGGCGCCGCGTCGCCTCCGACGCCCTCTTCGAGCGGGTCTACGACGAGCTCCGCCGGCTCGCCCACGCCCGCCTCCGCGCCCTCCACCCCGGCGCCACCCTCGACACGACGGGGCTCGTCCACGAGGCCTACCTCCGCCTCGTCGACCCCGGCCGGGTGGCGCCCGTGGACCGCGCGCACTTCGTCGCCCTCGCCGCGCGGGCCATGCGCTACGTCGTCCTCGACCGCGCCCGCGCCCGCGCCCGCCAGAAGCGCGACGGCCAGGGCGTCCCCCTCGACGAGGCCGAGGTGGTCGCCGACGAGCGCGCCGCCGACGTGCTCGCGCTCGACGAGGCCGTCGAGCGCCTTCGCGCCCGCGCTCCCCGCCTGGCCGAGGTCGTGGAGTACCGGTTCTTCGCCGGGCTCACCTACGACGAGATCGCCGAGACCACGGGTCGCTCGGTGGCGACGGTGGAGCGGGACTGGGTGCGGGCGCGGGCGTGGCTCTACCGCGCGATGCGGGAGGACGCGACGGCCGGGCGCGGGGCGCGTGAGGGGAACGGGCCCGGTGCGGCGATACGAGGGTAGCCCCCGCCGCCATGAACGACCTCACCGCCGACCGCTGGCGCCGCCTCGACACCCTCCTCGAGGAGGCCCTCGCCCGCGAGCCCGACGCCCGCACGGCCTACCTCCGCGCCGCCTGCGGCGGCGACCCCGCCCTCTACGCCGAGGCCGTCGCCCTCCTCGCCAGCGCCGGCGAGGCCGCCCACGCCCTCGGCGAGTCCCTCGCCGCCTTCGCCGCGCCGCTGCTGACCGACGGGGACGCTGCGGGGCCCGACGACCTCGCGCCCGGCACGCTGGTAGGACCGTACCGGATCGTCGGCGAGGCCGGGCGCGGGGGGATGGGCGTGGTCTACCGCGCTCGCCGCGCCGACGGCGCCTTCGAGAAGACCGTCGCCCTCAAGCTCGTCAAGCGGGGGATGGACACCGACGAGGTGCTCGCCCGGTTCCGCCGCGAGCGGCAGGTGCTCGCCGGCCTCGACCACCCCGGCATCGCGCGGCT
>DATGQT010000110.1:0-2478 GCA_035304085.1 Rubricoccaceae bacterium | reverse complement strand
CGGCCGCCTCCACGACGACGCGTGGGACGCCGTCTGCATCGAGCGGGCCGCGGCGTGCGGGACGCTGCTCGTCTGCGAGCCGCGCTTCCTCGCGCTCTACGACCCGCCCGTCGTCACGGAGGGGGACCTCCTCGCGCGCTTCGGCACCGTCCCCAACACGCGCACGCCGCCGGAGATCACCGAGGCACAACTCGACGGGCTCCTCGCCCTCACCGAGCGCCCCCTCCGGCGGGCGGCCTGAACGTCGCTCGGCGCGCTACTCCTCCCCGCGGAGGCGGGCGAGCGTCTCCTCGTCGAGGAGGTCGGCGAGGGTGGCGCCGCCGGGCTTCCTGCCCCGGCCGCGCTCGTCCCGGCGCTTCTCGTTGCGCGGGGCCTTCTCCCCGCGCGGGGGCACAGGCGGGGACTTCGGCGCGGGCTCCTCCGGCCTCGGCGGCACGGGCTCCGGCTTGGGCGCCGTGAGGTCCACGATCTTCGTCAGGATCGGGCTGGCCTGCTTCCGCTTGCGCCGCCACGCCTCGGGCTGGCCGCCGGCGGGGCCGGAGGAGAGGTCGAGGGTGAAGCCGCCGGCGTGGGCGGCCTTCTTCGGCGCCTCCGGCGCGTCGTCGGCGTCGGGGGCGTCTTCGCGGCGGTCGTCGGGCGGGGGGGCGTCGGGCATGGCGGGGCGGAGCGTCCCCCCCTTTCGCGTGAGGGCGGCCGGGGGTTCCCGCCGGCCCCGTGCCTCACGCGCCGACGCCGGCCACGAAGCCGTCGCCGCTGGGGACGGCGGTGGGGGCCGGGGCCGGGGCCGACTGGAGGACGATGCGGAACACGCTGCCCTGCCCCTTCAGGCTCGTCACGGTGAGCTCGCCGCCCATGAGGTCCACGAGCCGCTTCGTGAGGGCGAGCCCGATGCCCGAGCCGTTCCCGTCGCGCCCGCGCTCGGCGTCCTCGCGCCGGAGGCCGTCGAAGAGGTGGGGGAGGAACTCCGGCGCGATGCCGACGCCGGTGTCCTGCACCTCGACGCTCACCCAGTCGTCGTCGGCGTAGACGCGGAGGCGGACGCCGCCCTGGTCGGTGAAGGTGAAGGCGTTGGCGAGGAGGTGGGTGAGGGCGCGGCCGAGGGCGCCGACGTCGGCCCAGGCGTGGGCGCCGAGGTCGGTGCCGGCCGTGAAGAAGGCGAGGTCGCGGGCGTCGGCGCGGGCGCGGAACGGCGCCGCCGCGGCCTCGACGACGGCGCCGACGTCGACGGGCGCGAGGGCGGCCGTCCCGCCGCCCCCCTCCAGCCGCGCGATGTCGAGGACGGAGTCGAGGGTGTGGAGGAGGCGGGCGCCGCTGCCGAGGATGCTGTCGGCCATGACGCGGGCCTCGGCGGTGGTCTCGTCGGCGAGCACCTCGGCGTAGCCGAGGATGGAGGTGAGCGCGGTGCGGACCTCGTGGCTGACGCTGGCGAGGAGCCGGCTGCGGCCGAGGGTGTCGGCGTCGTCCTCGCGGTGGCGGAGGGCGACGGCCAGCGGGGCGAAGGCGGCGCGCGAGAGGGCCTCGTCGCTGGGCGCCCACGCGGGGGCGTCGAGGAGGACGAGGCCGCCGGGGAGCGGGAGCGCGGCGAGGTGTTCGACGTCGCGGGCGTCGGCCCACGCGTCGAGCTCGCCGGCGTCGAGGAGGTCGCCCGGCTCGGCCAGCGGGGCGTAGCCCGCGGCGTGCCAGGCGGCGCGGACGGTGGGCCCCGCCGCCGTCTTCACCACGAGGGCGGCCCGGACGGCGCCGGCCTCGGGGGCGACGAGGCCGAGGGCCTCGCGGAGCGCCGCGGGGTCGGCGGCGAGGCGCTCGGCGGCGGCGAGGGCGGCGGCGGCGAGGCGGTCGCGGTGGTCGAGCGCGAGGAGGGCGGCCTCGTGCTGGACGGCGGCGGCGTCGGCGGCGGCCTGTGCATCGGCGCGGGCGCTGGCGACCTCCGCCTTGGCGACCTCCCACGCGGCCGTCGCCTCGTCCCGCTCCGCGGCGAGGGCGTCGCGCTCCGCGGTCAGCGCGTCGTGCTCGGCCTGGAGGGCGTCGTGTTCGGTACGAAGGGCATCGTGCTCGGCCTGGAGAGTGTCGCGCTCGGTGCGGGCCGCGTCGCGCTCGTCGCGGAAGACGTCACGCTCGGTGCGGAGGGCGTCGCGCTCGGCCATGGCCGCGTCGCGCTCGGCGGCGACAGCCTCGTAGGCGGCCTGGAGGGTGTCGCAGTCGGCGCGGGCGGCGTCGAGGGCGGCCTCGCGCGCCGTGCGCTCCGCCTCGGCGGCTTCGAGCGCCTGCCGGGCCTCCGCTAGCGCCGCCTCGGCGGCGGCGTGCTGCTGCTCGGCTTCGGCCTGCGCCTCGCGCGCGCGCTGGAGGTTGAGCGCGGGCTCGACGAGGGCGCCGAGGTCGACGAGCATGGCGAGCCCCTCGCCGTTGAGCTCCTGCGCCGTCGGGTCGAGGAGGGCGAGGGTGCCGAGGGTGAACCCGTCGGCGCTCTTGAGGGGGACG
>DATGQT010000109.1:0-8975 GCA_035304085.1 Rubricoccaceae bacterium | reverse complement strand
GAGAAGGCAGCGGTGCTCGAACGGGCCGGCGCGCGGCCCATGTCGGTGGACCTCTTCGACGCCGCGGCCGTCCGCGCGGCGGTGGCGGGGCAAGAGGCCGTCGTCAACGTCGCCACGCACATCCCGCCCACCTCGAAGGCGTTCCTGCCGTGGGCGTGGAAGGAGAACGACCGGATCCGCCGCGAGGCCTCGCAGCACCTCGTCGAGGCCGCCCTCGCCGCGGGCGCCGGCCGGTTCGTCCAGGAGTCGTTCGCCCCGATGTACCCGGACCGGGGCGACGCGTGGATCGACGAAGCCGTGCCCGTGCAGCCGGCGCCCTACAGCCGCTCGACGGTGACGGCCGAGGAGCAGGCGCACCACTTCACCCGGAGCGGCGGCGCGGGGGTCGTACTCCGGTTCGGCTACTTCTACGGCCCCGAGGCCGGGTTCACGCGCGACACCATCGAGTCCGTGCGGAAGGGGCGGGCGCCGGTGTTCGGCGCAGGCGAGGGCTTCATCTCCTCGATCCACCTCGAAGACGCCGCCGCGGCCGTCCTCGCCGCGCTCGACCTCCCGGCGGGCACGTACAACGTCGTCGAGGATGAGCCGCTGCGGCGGCGGGCGTTCTTCGACGCGCTCGCCGAGGCGCTCGGCGTGCCGCCGCCGAAGTTCCTCCCGGCGTGGCTGGCCTCGCTCGCCGGCAACCTCGGCGAGCAACTCTCGCGCTCGCAGCGGATCTCGAACCGGAAGCTGCGCGAGGCGAGCGGCTGGGCGCCGAAGTACCCGAGCGTGCGCGAGGGGTGGCCCGCCGTTGTCACCGCCCTCGGCGCAGCTTCCGCGCGTCCCACCTGACCCCTCCGCTCATGGCCGGCAGCAACGCCGCCACCGTCGAGGCCTACCTCGAAGGACTCCCCGAGGACCGCCGCGCCGTCGTCGCGGCCGTGCGCGACGTGATCCTGGATAACCTCCCCGAGGGCTACGTGGAGACGATGAACTGGGGGATGATCTCCTACGAGGTCCCGCTCGCGCGCTACCCGGACACGTACAACGGGCAGCCCCTCGGCTACGCCGCCCTCGCCGCGCAGAAGCGCTACTACGCGCTCTACCTCATGGGTGCCTACGCCGACCCTACACAGGCGACGCGGCTGCAGGCGGCCTTCGACCGGGCCGGGAAGAAGATGGACATGGGGAAGTCGTGCCTCCGCTTCCGCGCGCTCGACGACCTCCCCCTCGACGACGTCGGTGAAGTCATCGCGAGCACGCCGCCGGAGGCGCTCATCGCGCGGTACGAGGCGAGCCGGGAGCGGACGCGAACGGCCGGCTCATGAGGTGGTACGACGTCTTCGCCCGGTTCTACGACCGGAGCCTGGAGGCGCTCTACCGCGCGGCGCGGCAGGAGACGGTCGCGGCGCTCGCGCCCGAGCGGGGCGGGCTCGTCCTCGACCTCGCCTGCGGCACGGGCCAGAACCTCGACCTGCTCGTCGCGGCCGTCGGGCCGGAGGGGCGCGTGGTGGGGGTGGACCTCTCGGAGGGGATGCTCCGGCAGGCGCGGCGGCGCGTCGCGCGGGCGGGCTGGGCGAACGTGACGCTCGTCCGTAGCGACGTCCACGCTTTCGACGCCGACACGCTCGAACGGGCGAGCGGGCGGCGCACGGCGGACGCCGTCCTCTGCACCCTCGGCTTCACCGCCTTCCCCGACCCAGAAGCCGCCTTCCGCCGCTCGTTCGCCCTCCTCCGGCCCGGCGGGCGCTACGCCATCATGGACGTGCACGCCGACCGGCGCACGCCCCAGACCCGGATGGTCGAGTGGATCGCGCAGGCGGACCTGTCGCGTGAGGTCTGGAGACCCCTGGCGACGGCCGTCGAGGACTTCGAGCATCGGGATCTGCCGGGCGACCCGGCGAAGCTCGGCGGGCGGCTCTACGTCGCCTCCGGGACGAAGCCCACGGGTTGACGCCCTGTCCGGCTCAGGGCACGACGAGGGAGTCGGCGTAGATCGCGTCGCCGAGCGGCGAGGCATCGCCGTTGGCGGCGTTGGCGGCGACGTGGAGGCGGACCGGCGCGGGGGCGTCGGGGGCCGTCCACGTGAAGCGCCACACCGCCTCGCCCGGCCCCGTCAGCGCGGTGCCCTCCAGGGTGTGGTGTAGGTAGGCGACGCCCTCGAACTCGGTCACGGCGCTGCGGCCGTCGGCGGCGGCGAGGGTGCCAGCCTGCGCGCCCTCGGCCGTGCGCACGGCCAGCTGGAAGCCGGCCATCGCCATGTCCTCACGCGCCAGCCGAACGGCCAGCTCGTAAGCGGCGCCGGGCTCGGGCACCCCCGGCCAACCCTCGACTTCGAGCACGCCGCCCGGAGGGCCGAGGTCGCCGTCGAAGTGGCAGGCCAGGCACGTGGGCTCGCCGAAGCCGCCGGTGTGGCCCGGCGCGGGCCGGTCGGGGTAGGACGTCGGCGTCATCGCCGCGAAAGCCACCCCCAGCACGGCCACCGGCAGCCCGACGAGCAGCCCGGCGCGGGCGCGCCCGTCAGCGGAGCGTCGCACGGCCGATGGTGTTGGTGTCGGTGCCGAACCAGAGCGACCGGCTGGCCGGGTCGTAGACCATGTGGCGCACGGTGCCGCCGCCGCTCTCGGGCGCCGGTCCCTCGATGAACGTCTCGGTGGGCGGGTCGAAGCCGACGAGGCGGTTCGGGTTCTTGCCCGTCTCGAAGAACCAGAGCCGGTCGCGGTCGTCGGCGGCCATGGCGTAGGGGCGGGTGTCGGCGCCGCCGGGGAGCGCCCACTCCTCGACGTCGCCGGTGGCGGGGTCGAGGCGGCCGAGGTGCCCGCCGGCGTAGTCCACGTACCACACGGCGCCGTCGGACGTGACGGCCAGCCGGCGCGGGCGGGCGTCCTCGCGGGGGAGGACGTAGTCGCGCAGCGCGAGCGTCTCGGGGTCCACCGCCACGAGCCGGTTCGTCCCGAACGCCGCCACCCACGGCGTCCCGTCGGGCGCGACGACGATGCCGTAGGGCCGCGCTCGCTCGACGGGCATGGCGGCCAGCTCGACCTCCCCCGTGGCCGGGTCCATGCGACCGACGTGGTTGGCGCCCTGGGCCGTGAACCAGAGGCGGCCGTCGGGATCGAAGATCAGCGTGTGGGGGTCGCGGGCGCGGTCCTCCGGCGTCGGGAAGCGGGTGATCTCGCCGGTCTCGGGGTCGAGGCGGCCGATGTGGGCGGCCGTGTTGCCGGCGTACCACAGCGCGCCGTCCGGGCCGACGATGACGTTGTGCGGGCCGGCACCGTCCTGGAGGTCGAACCGCTCGAACTCGCCGGACGCCGGATCGAGGCGGGCGACGTAGTCGGCGCGCTGGCCGACGAACCAGACGTGGCCCTGCGCGTCCACGATGGGGTCGCGCGGGCGGGAGTCCGGCCACGGCACCACCCACTCGGTGATCACGGCCGCCTCGGCGGGCTGGGCGTGCGCCCCGGGCGCGGGGAGGACGGGGAGAAGCAGCAGGGCAGCGAGGAGCGCTCTCATCGTTCTGCGGGATGGGCTGAAGCGACGGGTCCTGCTACGTATGCCGCGGAGGCCACGAGGTTCGGCCCCTCCCTCGCCGGTCAGTGGGTCCCGGAGGCCTCGCCGGCGAGCTGCTCCCAGAGGTACGTGTAGACCACGGCCCACATCGTCGCCTGCTGCTCGGGCGTCACGCCCGAGCCGTGGCCGCCCTCGGTGTTCTCGAAGTAGTAGACGGGGTAGCCCATCGCCTCCATCTTCGCCGCCATCTTGCGCGCGTGGCCGGGGTGGACGCGGTCGTCGCGCGTGGTGGTGGTGAAGAGGACGCGCGGGTACGGCTGCCCCTCGCGGACGTTGTGGTAGGGGGAGTACCGCCGGATGTATTCCCACTCCTCGGGCACGTCGGGATTCCCGTACTCGGCCATCCACGAGGCGCCGGCGAGGAGCTTGTTGTAGCGCTGCATGTCGAGGAGCGGGACCTGGACGGCGACGGCGCCGAAGAGCTCGGGCCGCTGCGTGAGGGCGACGCCCACGAGGAGGCCGCCGTTCGAGCCGCCCCGGATGCCGAGGTGCTCGGGGCGCGTGATCCCGCGGGCGACGAGGTCCTCGGCCACGGCGAGGAAGTCGTCGAAGGCGCGCTGCCGGTGCTCCTTCTGCGCCGCGCGGTGCCACGCCGGCCCGAACTCGCCCCCGCCCCGGATGTTGGCGAGGGCGTAGACGCCGCCCGCCTCCAGCCAGCTCGCCCCCGTGAGCGCGCTGTACGACGGCGTCATCGCGACCTCGAAGCCGCCGTAGCCGTAGAGCAGCGTCGGGTTCGTGCCGTCGAGGGCGACGTCGGCGCGGTGGACGACGAAGTAGGGCACGCGCGTGCCGTCGGCCGAGGTGGCCTCGAGCTGCTGGACCGTCAGCCCCTCAGCGTCGAACTGGGGCGGGAGCCGGCGGACCTCCCGCACGGACCCGTCCTCCTCGGCGAGGTAGAGCGTCGTCGGCTGGAGGAGGCTGCTGAAGGTGAAGAAGAACCGGTCGGTGTGGGCGTCGGTGCTGCCGACGCCGACCTCGCCCATCTCGGGCGCCGGGAGCCGCTCGCCGTGCCACGCTCCATCCTCGTAGCGGAAGCGGTGGAGCGCGCCGCGCACGTCGTCGAGCATCGCCACGAGGAGGTAGCCCTTCGTGGCGCGGACGCTCTGGATCGTCTGCCGCTCCGTCGGCTGCACGACGACCTCGAAAGCTTGCCCTGAGCCTGTCGAAGGGTCGCGCGCGCCGCCGAGGAAGGCCTCGTAGCCGGTGGCGACGAGGGCGCCCTGGGGGTACGTCGTGCCGCCCACCTCCCAGTCGGAGCGGAGGTAGACGACGAGGCGGTCGCCGACGAGGTTGGGGTCGGCGTCGGCGGGGATCTCGAGGCGGACGAGCGCGCCGTCGCGGAGGACGTAGTAGGTGCCCTCGAAGAACGTCGGGAAGTGGGAGACGACGGGGATGAGGCCGCCCTCGGTCTCGAAGGCCCCGGCCCACGCGCCCATGTCGGTCTCGGCGGCCTCGAAGAGCGTCTCCGCCTCGGCCAGCGGCGTCCCGCGCGTCCAGCGCTTGACGAGGCGGGGGTAGCCCGAGGTCGTCATCGTGCCCTCGCCGAAGTCGGTGGCGACGAGGAGGGTGTTCTCGTCCACCCACGCCGCGCCGCCCTTCGCCTCGGGCAGGAAGAAGCCGTCCTCGACGAAGGTTCTGGTGACGGTGTCGAACTCGCGCGTCTCGACGGCGTCGGCGCCGCCGCGCGAGAGGGCGACGAGGCAGCGGCGGTAGTCGGGCGCGAGGCAGTCGGCCCCCTTGTAGACCCAGTTGACGCCCTCGGCCGCGGCGAGGGCGTCCACGTCGAGGACGGTCTCCCAGGCGGGGTCGCCGGCGAGGTAGTCGTCCCACGAGGTGCGGCGCCAGATGCCGCGCTCGTGCCCGGCGTCCTGCCAGAAGTTGTAGAGGTAGTCGCCCTGGATGGACGGGTAGGGGATGCGGTCGTCCGAGTTGAGGATGGCGAGGGCGCGCTCGTAGAGGGCGTCGTAGCGGGGGCTGGCCTGCAGCTCTGCGAGGGTGGCCTCGTTGTGCGCCTCGACCCACGCGAGGGCCTCCTCGCCCTCGACGTCTTCGAGCCAGAGGTAGGGGTCTTCCTCCTCCTGCGCCGAGGCCGGCGCGGCGAGGGCGAGCGGCATGAGGGCGAGGGGGAGCAGGCGGCGGGTCATCGGGGTAAAGGGTGGGTGGCGCGGCGGAAGGTAGCCTACGCCTCCCCTTCCATCTCGCGGAGGCGGAAGCGCTGGAGCTTCCCCGTCTGCGTCCGCGGCAGCGCGTCCATGAACTGGATCGCGCGGGGGTACTTGTACGGCGCGATCTCGGCCTTCACGAAGTCCTGCAACTCCTGCACGAGGGCGTCGCCGGGGGCGTGGCCGTCGCGGAGGACGACGAACGCCTTGACGACCTGCCCGCGGAGCTCGTCGGGCACGCCGATGACGCCGCACTCGGCCACGGCGGGGTGCCTCAGCAGCGCGCTCTCGACCTCGAGCCCGGCGATGTTGTAGCCGCCGGAGATGATGAGGTCGTCGGTGCGGGCCTGGTAGTGGAAGTAGCCGTCGTCGTCGACGAGGTAGGCGTCGCCGGGGTAGTTCCAGCCGTCGCGGACGTACTCGCGCTGGCGGTCGTCGTCGTCGAGGTAGCGGCAGCCCGTCGGCCCGCGCACGGCGAGGCGGCCGACGGTACCGGGCGGCACGGGGTTGCCCGCCTCGTCCACCACGCGCGCCTCGTAGCCGGGGATGGGCTTGCCGGTGGCACCGGGCCGCTGCTCGGCGGCCGGCGCCGAGACGAAGATGTGCAGCATCTCCGTCGAGCCGATGCCGTCGACGATGCGGATGCCGGTGGCGTCGTGCCACGCCTCGGAGGTGGGCGCCGGGAGCGGCTCGCCGGCCGAGACGCACGCGCGGAGGCTGGAGACGTCGTAGTCGCCGAGGCGGCCGAGCATGGCGCGGTAGGCCGTCGGCGAGGTGAAGCAGGTGGTAGCGCGGAAGGCCCGGATCGTCTCGAGCAGCCCGTCCACGCCGGGCTTGGCCGGGAAGACGGTCGAGGCGCCGAAGCGCATCGGGAACAGCAGCAGCCCGCCGAGGCCGAAGGTGAAGGCGAGGGGCGGCGAGCCGGTGAAGACGTCGTCGGGGCGGACGTCCATGCACGAGCGGGGGAAGGCGTCGCAGATGGCGAGGACGTCGCGGTGGAAGTGCACGGTGGCCTTGGCCTTCCCCGTCGTGCCCGAGGTGAAGGCGATGAGGACGACGTCGTCGGCCGCGGTGTCCACGGCCTCGAACCGGTCGGGCTTCGCCGCCATGCGGGCCTCCAGCCCGTCGGCGTCATCGGACGCGAAGAGGAGCGCGCGTTCGAGCACATCCGTCTGCTCGCGCGCCTTGTCGAGCGCCTCGGCGCAGGCGGTGTGGCAGAGCGCCAGCCGGATGCGCGCCCTGTCGAGGGTGTAGGCGAGCTCGCCCGCGCGCAGCAGCGGCATCGTCGCCACCACGATCCCGCCGGCCTTGACGATGGCGAACCAGCTCGCGGCGAAGAGTGGGGTGTTCGGGCCGTGGAGGAGGACGCGCTCGCCCGGGACGAGGCCGAGGTCGTCCACGAGCACGTGGGCGATCCTGTCGGCCTGCTGGCGGAACTGGTCGTACGTCCACGCCCCGCCTTCGAAGTGAACGAGCGGCCGGTCGCCGTGGCCCGCCTCGATCATCCGGTCGAGCAGCTCGACGGCGCAGTTGAGGCGCTCGGGGTAGTCGAAGACGGAGCCCTCGGGGAGGAGGAGGTCGGGCCAGAGCTCCTGCGGCGGGAGGTGGTCGCGGGCGAACGTGTCTACGTGGGCCATGGGATTGCGGAATGCGGAGTGCGGAATGCGGATTGGGTTCGGCCCGGCCGTCAGCGGTCGGCCGTCGGCGGTCAGTCGTCTTCCAAAGGAACGACCGCCGTGGCTTCGATTTCCACCAGCGCCCCGTCCTCCAGCAGGTCGGCCACCTCGACGAGCGTCATGGCGGGGTAGTGGGTGCCGAAGACGGCGCGGTAGGCCCGGCCGATCTCGCGCTCGGCGGCGCGGTAGGCGCGCTTGTCGGTCACGTACCACGTCATCCGGGCCACGTGCTCCGGCCGCGCGCCCGCCTCGGCGAGCACGGCGGCGACGTTCTTGAGGGCCTGCTCCGTCTGCCCGTCGAGGTCGTCGGAGACGAGCCGCTGCTGGCCGTCCCAGCCGATCTGGCCGGCGACGAAGACGAGCGTGCCGCGGGCGGCGACGCCGTTGGCGTAGCCCGAGGGGCGGACCCAGTCGGGCGGCTGGAGGATTCGCATGAGGGTCAGTGGTCCGTGGTCCGTGGTCCGTGGTCCAGCTCCTTCAGCAGCTGGCGGGCGATGACGACGTGCTGCACCTCGGTGGCGCCCTCGTAGATCCGCAGCGGGCGGACGTCCCGGTACAGCCGCTCCACGACGTGGCCAGCCGTGACGCCGCGCCCGCCGAAGAGCTGCACGGCCCCGTCGATGACGCGCTGGGCGGCCTCGGTGGCGAACGCCTTCGCCATCGCGGCCTCCTTCGTGACCCGCTCGGCCCCGGCGTCCTTCGTCCACGCGGCGCGGTAGACGAGGAGGGCGGCGGCGTCGACGTCCGTCGCCATCTGCGCGAGGCGGCCCTGCGTGAGCTGGAGGTCGGCGAGCGTGCCGCCGAAGAGCGCCCGCCGGCGGACGTGCGCCAGCGCCTCGTCGAGCGCCCGCCGCGCCATGCCGAGGGCGGCGGCGCCGACCGTCGAGCGGAACACGTCGAGGGTCGCCATCGCGATCCTGAACCCGTCGCCGGGCGCGCCGAGGAGGGCGGTGCGGGGCACGCGGCAGCCGTCGAGCCGGAGCGTACCGAGGGGGTGCGGGCTGACGGTCTCGATCCGCTCGGTCACCGTCAGCCCCGGCGCGCCGGCGTCCACGACGAAGGCCGAGAGGCCGCGGTGCCCCTCCCCTTCCCCCGTGCGGGCGAAGACGACGTAGAAGTCGGCGATCCCGGCGTTCGAGATCCACGTCTTCCCGCCGTCGAGGACGTAGTGGTCGCCGTCCGGGCGTGCGGCGGTGGCGAGGGCGGCGACGTCGGAGCCGGCTCTACCCTCGGAGAGCGCGAAGGCGGCGATTTTCTCGCCCCGCGCCACGGCCGGGAGGTAAGCCGCCCGCTGCTCCTCGGTGCCGAAGAGGGAAATGGGCCCGCTGCCGAGGCCCTGCATGGCGAAGGCGAAGTCGGCCAGGGCGCTCCGGTAGGCGAGCGTCTCGCGGGCGAGGCAGAGGCTGCGGGCGTCGAGGCGGTCGTGGAGCCCGGCGGGGGCGGGTACGCAGAGGCGGAGCCAACCGGCCTCGCCCATCCGGCGGACGAGCGCGCGGCACGCGGCGTCCACGTCTTCGGGCTCCTCCTCGGACACGTGCGCGTCCGCCCACGCCGCCAGCGCCCGCGCGAGCTCGCGGTGGCGGTCGTC
>DATGQT010000108.1:0-7969 GCA_035304085.1 Rubricoccaceae bacterium | reverse complement strand
GAGGTCGAGGTAGTACATCCCCACACTCCCGTTGGCCCAGAGGGTCCCGTCGCCGCTGAAGGCGAGGTCGAACACGTCAATGCCGACGTCACCCACGCGCTCCCAGTCGAACCCGTCGCCGGGCTCGGGGAGGCCCCCGCGAGCGGAGAGCCCCGCCTGCGGGGCGGGATCTCGCGGAAGCTCGACCTGCGCGGCCGAGGGCGCGGCCCCCACGCCCGCCGCGAGGGCGAGCGTGAGGGCCGTGCCACGGAGCGTCCTGCGGAGCGTCCTATTCGTCATCGTCAACGGGTCATCGTGATCCGGCGCACGGCGACGGCGGGGGCACCGCCGCCGACGTCCGCCGTGATGTAGGCGACGTAGACCCCGGCCGGGAGTCCCGCCGCGGCGGGATCGAGCGTGAGCGCGTGGCGGCCGGCGCCGTAGCGCCCGCTCGCCAGGAGCGCCACCCGCCGGCCCAGCGCGTCGTAGAGCACGGCCTCCACCGTCGCCTCCGTCGCCAGCTCGAACGGGAGGTACGCCCGCCCCGCCGACGGGTTCGGCTGCGCCGCCCCCACGCGGAGCAACGCGCTCGCCGACGGCGCGGCCGACGACGCGGCCGGGGCCTCACCCGAAGCCGGCGCGAGCGGGCGCCGGTTCAGCGCCCCCTCCACCCCCGCATCCGGGAACGCCCCCAGCACCAGCGCCGCCAGCGCCGGCACCTCGTCCCCCTCCGGGAACGACGCCACCAGCGCCGAGAGCGCCGCCCGCGCCGCCGCCTCGTCCTCTTCGGCCACGGCCACGCGGACGGCGAGGCCGAGCCCGAACCGGGCGTGCTCGCTCCCGGGGTACCCCGCGGCGAGGGTGTCGGCGGCGGCGCGGGCGGCGGCGTAGCCTGCGGCTCCCCCGGCCGAGGCACGCGCGACGCCGAGCGCCCGCAGCGCCCACGGCCGCCCCTCGCCCGGCTGCCCGGCGAGGCTCGTCAGCGCGGCGAGCGGCCTGGAACGCCCACGACCTCGACGGCCTCGCCGCCCTCGCCGCGCCGGACTTCGAGGGCACGGACACGGCCGAGGCCGGCACGGTGCACGGGCCGGAGGGGCTGCGCCGCCAGGCCGCCTCCTACCTCGCAGCCTTCCCCGACCTCCACCTCACCTTCGACGAGGTCGTCGCCGACGGGACGCGCGTGGCCGTGCGCTGGTCCTCGCGCGGGACCCACCGTGGCCCGTTCCTCCACATCCCCCCGACGGGCCGCGCGCTCGTTGGCCTCGGCGTCTCGCTCTTCCATGTCGAGGGCGGGCGGCTCCGCCGGTGCGAGCGGGTGTGGGACGTGGCCGGCTTCCTCCGCGCCGTCGGCCTGCTGCCCGAGCTGCCGGTGGACGATGGACAGTAGACGGAAGGCAGGGGGCAGAAGACAGAGACTCGACCGCAGGCTTGATCTGCACTCCGCACTCCGCACTCGGATCACCTCCCCCGCCCTCATCGCCGCGCACAGAACAGGCCGGCGCCCCCGGCGTACCGGGAGGCCCGCCACCGTGCCTGCCATGCGCCTCCTCTCGCTCCTCCTCGGCGCCCTCATCCTCGCCGCCTGCGTGGACGACGTGGACCCCGACGAGGCCGACGTCGAGATCGAGGGCGCCGTCGCCGACTCGGCGCTCGCCCCCGACGCCACGCTCCAGCCCGACGAGGGGCTCGCGCCCGAGGCGACCCTCCAGCCCGACGAGGGCCTCGCCCCCGCCGAGTCGCTCCAGGGGCCGCCGCCGCGCCCCGGCCGCTACTGAGCCGCGCGCCCCGCCGGTTGAGGCCGGCGGGGCGCGGTCACTCGGGCACGGCGCGTCAGCCCATGGCCTGGCCGCCCTCGACGATGAACGTCACCTTGCAGTGGACGCGGAAGCTGCCGGCCTCGTCCTCGCCGGGCTCGTAGATGAAGTCCTCGACGTAGACGCTCTGCACGTTGCGGACGGTCCGGCTCACCTCGTTGTACGCGTTGCGGACGGCGTCGTCGAAGCTCTGGTCCGAGACGGCGGAGACCTCGATGATCTTGGCGATGGGCATGGGGGTAGGGGTTGATGGGAGAAGGGCGGGCCGGCGCTCCGGCCGGCGTCACGGGTCCATACGAGGGAGCGGGAGCGAGGGTCCGCGCCGCGCGTTATCCTTGCGCGCCCACGCCTCCAACCATGCCCCGCAAGGAACGCCCCGCCGCCACCGCCGACGTCAAGGTCTTCGAGCACGAGGGCTACGAGATCCTCGTCGGCCAGAGCGCCGCGGACAACGACCGGCTCACGTTCAAGGTCGCCGAGCCGAACGACCTCTGGCTCCACGTCGGCGGCGGCACGCCGGGCAGCCACGTCGTCGTGCGCAACCCCAGCGGGGGGGAGGTCCCGCGCAGCGTGGTCAGGCGCGCGGCCGAGCTGGCCGTGTTCCACTCGAAGGCGCGGGAGGCGAAGGGGAAGGTGGAGGTCCACCTCTGCCGCGCGTGCGACGTGCGGAAGCCGCGCGGCGCCAGGCCCGGCTCCGTCGAGCTGCGGCGGTGGGAGGGCGTGAAGGTCTACCCGCCCGAGGCCGTCTAGGCCGCCCCGCTACGCGCCGGCGGCCTCCCGCGCCGTCGCCGGGTGCTGGAGGCGGAAGACGACGGCGGCCAGGGCGCCGCCCGCGAAGCAGGCGACGAGGTAGACCCACAGGCCGGCGAGCGAGTCGCCCTCGCCCGCCACGGCGTCCACGAGGATGGGCCCGAGGGCGACGGCGGGGTTGAACGCGCCGCCCGAGATGGGGCCCGCCGCGAACGCGCCCGCGAGCACCGTGAACCCGATGGCGAGGCCGTAGTAGCTGTTCCCCGCCGTCGCCTCCACCGTCGCCACGTTGAGGACGACGAGGACGAGGGCGAACGTGAACAGCAGCTCCAGCAGGAAGAACGCGGCGAGCGACGTGTCCGCCGCCGGCGCCACCACGAGCGTCCGCCCGATGACGACGGAGACGACGAGGGCCGCCACGAGGGCCCCCGCCACCTGCGCGAGCATGTACGGCCCGACGTCGCGCGCCGGGAGCGCGCCGCGCATCCACGCGCCGAGCGTGACGGCGGGGTTGTAGTGCGCGCCCGAGATGGGCCCGCCCATGTACACCATCACCATCAGCACCGAGCCGATGGCGATGGGCGCGAAGTCGGTCCCGATCAGGACCGTGAGGCCGATGGTGAGGACGAGGAAGAACGTCCCGATGAACTCGGTGAGCAGCCTGGGGAGCATGGGCGGAGGGGGGCTAAGTCCGTCGTAAAGCTAGGGCATCGGCGGCAAACGACGCGCCCCCGCGTCGAAAAACGCGGGGGCGCGCTCGCGGTCCGAGGTCTCGAAGCCTGTTTGGGATGGGCGAGTTGCAGCTCCCCTCCTGGACAGGAGGGGCCGGGGGTGGTCGATCCGGGGCCGCCGGAGCGCTTCGGGTCTACCCCCTCCCGCTTCGCGGACTCCCCCTGTCCAGGGGGAGAGCTTCCCTTGCCCTTCCCCAAACGGTTTTCTCAGCGCGTGTCTATGAATGGGTCCTCCCCCTCCCCTCACGAGGGGAGGGGGTTGGGGGAGGGGTGCTGCCGCCCGTTCAGCGGCGTCTCTAGACCCCCCTCCCCGGCCCTCCCCCCGCTGCGCAGGGGGAGGGGGAACGATCAGCCTTCATAGACGAGACGGGCGCTCACTTCCTGAGCTGGCCCCGGATGGCCCCCGCCGGGTACTCCGCGTTGTGCACGTTGACGTAGTAGCCCTCGGGGTTCCGGAGCATGGCCCGGATGAGGTCCCGCTCCACGTCCGCGACGCAGCCGCGCGACGTCCCGTCGGTGGGCGGGTCCAGCGGCACGACGATGGGGCCGGCCACGCCCTCGGGGCCGACGTGGATGTGGGCGGCGGTCGCGGGCTCGATGTCCGCCACCGTGAGCGCGAAGCACACCTCGCGCTGGCCGTGGTTCAGCGTGACGAAGGCGGAGCCGGTGCCGTCGGGGTCGCCGGGGCCGGGGACCTCGTTCTCCCCGTTGAGCCTCGCGGAGAGCGGGCGCCCGCCGCGGTCGAGGATGGGCGGCAGCGAGGAGGCCGTTTCCGTGGCGAGGGTGCCGGCGGCGGGGTCGGGCCCGACGAGCTGCTCGTCGCACCCGGCGACGAGGGGGAGGGCGAGCGAGAGGGCGAGGAGGAAGGGCAGACGCTTCATGATGGGCCTCGCAGGTTAGATGGGAAGGGATGGGAAGGGCAGGGCGGCGCATCGGCGCGCCGCCCCGATCTTCTACCAGCCCGGGAGCGCCGGGGGATGACCACCGGCCGCGGCGGGGCGGCCGTGCCCGCGCGGGGTGCGCCCTCTCCCCGCCCGTGCCGATCTTCGAGCCAGATCCGCCCTCGCATCCGTGACGCCCGACGCCTCCGAACCCCGCATGGACCCCGCCGCCTTCCTCGCCCGCTGGCGCGAGGCCGGCGGCGCCGAGCGCGCCAACGCGCAGTCGTTCCTCCGCGACCTCGCCGCCGTCCTCGGCGTGCCCGCGCCCGACCCCACCACCGGCGACCCCGCCCGCGACGCCTACGTCTTCGAGCGGCCCCTCGACTTCCGCGACGGCTCGAAGGCCCGCGGCTTCATCGACCTCTACAGGCGCGGCGCCTTCGTCCTCGAAACCAAGCAGGGCGCCGACCGGAAGCGCACCGCCTCCGGCCGCAAGCTCCGACAGGGCCACGGCCTCCGCGGCTCCCGCGCCTGGGAGGCCACCATGGACGCCGCCCGCAACCAGGCCGAGGCCTACGCCCGAAACCTCGAAGCCGCCGAGCCCTCGCCCCCCTTCGTCGTCGTCTGCGACGTCGGCTACTGCCTCGACCTCTTCGCCGACTTCTCCGGCACCGGACGCCTCTACCGGCCCTTCCCCGACGCCGCCAGCTACCGCATCCCCCTCGCCCGCCTCGATGACCCCGAGACGCGCGCCCTCCTCGCCGCCGTCTGGACCGACCCCCTCTCCCTCGACCCCGCGCGCCGGCAGGCCCGCGTGACGGTGGCCCTCGCCGAACAGCTCGCCGCCCTCGCCCGCGAGCTCGACGGCGCCACCGACGCCGACGGCCAACCCATGGACGCCGAGGCCGTCGCCGGCTTCCTCTCCCGCGCCCTCTTCTCCATGTTCGCCGAGGACGCCGGCCTCATCCCCGACGGCGCCTTCACCCGCCTCCTCGACGACTACGCCGACGACCTCGATCACCTCCCCCTCGCCCTCGGCGCCTTCTTCGACGTGATGGACCGCGGCGGCTACGTCATCGCGCTCAAGGCCCGCCTCCGACAGTTCGACGGCGCCCTGTTCAAGGACACCCGCGCCCCGCGCCTCTCGCCCGAGGCCCTCCGCCGCCTCTCCGAAGCCGCCCACGCCGACTGGTCCAGCGTCGAGCCCTCCATCTTCGGGACGCTCCTCGAAAGGGCGCTCGACCCCCGCGAGCGCCACCGCCTCGGCGCCCACTTCACCCCCCGCGCCTACGTCGAGCGCCTCGTCGGCCCCACCATCCTCGAACCGCTCCGCGAGGAGTGGGAGGCCGTCAGGGCCGCCGCCGAGCAGCTCATCGAGCGGGCCGAGGAGGCCCGGGACCGCGGCCAGAGCACCCGCCTCCGCAACGAGGCCCGACGCACCCTCGCCGGCTTCCTCTCCCGCCTCGCCTCCGTCCGCGTCCTCGACCCCGCCTGCGGCTCCGGCAACTTCCTCTACGTCACGCTCGCCGGGCTGAAGGCCCTCGAAGACGAGGCCCGACGCGTCGCCGAGCGCCTCGTCGGCGAGGCCGTCGGCGAGGGGTTCGGCGTCACCCCCACGCAGCTCCGCGGGATCGAGGTCAACGCCCGCGCCGCCGCCATCGCCGACCTCGTGCTCTGGATCGGCTACCTCCAGTGGCACCGCCGCCGCTACGGCGAGGCCGTCATCCTCCCCGAGCCGGTGCTGAAGGGCTACGGGCAGGTCGAGCACCGCGACGCCGTCCTCGCCGGGGACGGGACGCCCGCCCCGTGGCCCGAGGCCGACTTCATCGTCGGCAACCCGCCCTTCATCGGGAAGGGCGAGCGGATGCGCGAGGCGCTGGGCCAGGACTACCTCGACCGGCTCGCGGAAGCCTACCCCGACGTCCCGGCGAGCGCCGACTTCGTGATGTACTGGTGGCACCGCGCCGCGGGGGCCGTCCGCCGGGGTGAGGCCGAGCGGTTCGGCCTCATCACCACCAACTCCATCTCGATGACGTTCAACCGCCGCGTCGTCGAGCAGCACCTGAATGCTCCCCCTGCTCCTTCACCGCATCGCTTCGCTCAGGCGGTGAAGGAGCTGTCCCCCTCGACTGAGGGGGACAGCCGCGCGAGCGGGGGTCGTGCAGGGGATCAGAGCGCGGCAGGGGGAGACGCGCCGCTCGCCCTCGCCTTCGCCGTCCCCGATCACCCGTGGGTGGACAGCGCCGACGGCGCCGACGTCCGCGTGGCGATGACCGTGGGCGTACGCGCGGATGCCTTCGACGCCGGGGCCGGGAGGCTCGTGGAGGTCACGGACGAGACGGCCACGGAGGACGGCTACCACGAGGTCGAGTTCATGGAGCACGTCGGCGTCGTCAACGCCGACCTCACCGTCGGGCCGGACGTGACCGGGGCGGAGCCGCTGGCGGCGAACGAGGGCCTCAGCAGCTTCGGCGTGATGCTGGCCGGGCGCGGGTTCATCGTCTCGCCCGAGGAGGCCGCGCGCCTCGGCCTCGGGCGCGTCGAGGGCATCGAGCGCCACCTCCGCCCCACGCTGAACGGCCGGGACCTCACGGCGGTACCACGGGACCGCTACGTGATCGACTTCTACGGGCTCGACGCCGACGAGGCCCGCCGGGCGTTCCCCGAGGCGTTCGAGCACCTCGTGAGGGAGGTGAAGCCGGAACGGGAGAAGAAGCGCGATGAGGCGTTCCGCGAAAACTGGTGGCTGCACGGTAGGACGCGCCCGGCCCTCCGCCGCGCACTCGAAGGGCTCCCGCGCTACATCGCCACACCGGAGACGGCGAAACACCGGGTCTTCCAGTTCCTCGCCTCCGAGATCCTCCCGGAGCACAAGATCATCGCCATCGCGCTGGACGACGCCTACCACCTGGGCGTGCTGTCGAGCGCCGTCCACGTCGAGTGGGCGCTCGCGGCGGGCGGCACGTTGGAGGATCGGCCGGTCTACAACACGACCACCTGCTTCAAGCCCTTCCCCTTCCCGGACCCGACGGAGGAGCAGCGCGAGCGCATCCGCGCCCTCGGCGAGGCCATAGACGCCCACCGCAAGCGGCAGCAGGCGCTCCACCCCGCCCTCACCCTCACCGCCCTCTACAACGCCGTCGAAGCCCTCCGCGCCGGCCGCCAGCCCACCGGGAAGGACGCCGAGGCGGCAGAGCAGGGCCTCGCCCACACCCTCCTCGACCTCCACCGCCGCCTCGACCGCGCCGTCCTCGACGCCTACGGCTGGGCCGACCCTTCGGCGGGCTCAGGGCAGGCCCTCGACCCCGAAGCCCCCACGTTCCGCGCCGCCGTCCTCGCCCGCCTCGTCGCCCTCAACGCCGCCCGCCGCGCCGAGGAGCGCGCCGGACGCATCCGCTACCTCCGCCCCGCCTTCCAGGCCCCCGCCGACGCCACCCAGGCCGGCTTCGACCTCCCCGCCGCGCCCGCGCCCCCGTCCGTGGACGGCGCCCCCCGCCGCCCCTGGCCCGACACCTTCGCCGCCCGCATCGCCGCCGTCCGGCAGGCCGTCGAAGCCGGCGCCGTCACCCCCGACGCCCTCCTCGCCCGCTTCGACGGCGCCACCCCCGCCGCCGTCGCCGAGGCCCTCGACGCCCTCGCCGACCGCGGCCTCGTCGTGACCCTCGCGGCGAACGGGGGGAGCGGGCCGGCGTTGAACGACGGAGCAACTCAGAAGGGGGGGGGATAGCCCGAGATCCGATGGCCGCACCGAAGGAACCGAAGACGGCCCCGGCCCGGCAGGCCAAGCGCGCGAAGGCGCGGGCCGCCGCCGTTG
>DATGQT010000107.1:0-8835 GCA_035304085.1 Rubricoccaceae bacterium | reverse complement strand
CGCCCTTCGTCGGCCGGCGCGCTTGCCCTCACCCGCAGGGGGTCGTACTCTAAGGGTCTTCTCGATCCGGGCCTCGCGCCCCACCACCCCACCAGCCCCCTGCACGTCGTGTCCCTTGCCATCCGCATCCGCAGCGGCCTGATCGCCGCCCTCCTCCTCCTCGCCGTCCCCGCCGCCCTCGCCCAGGGCCCCGAGCCCCGCGTTGCGGGCGAGCTCATCGTCCGCCTCGCCCCCGGCACCACCGTCGCCGACGTCGCGGCGGCGCCCGCGCTCGCCGGGGAGCACCTCGTCGCCAAGCGGCTCCTCGTGCCCGCCCTCAACATCTGGCTCGTCGGGTTCGACGACGCGCCCGGGGCCGAGCGCGCGGCCTACGAGACCCTCGACGCCGTGCGCCGGGCGCCGGGCGTCCTCGTGGCCCAGTTCAACCACGAGGTCACCCTCCGCGGCGCCAGCGTCACGCCGAACGACACCCGCTTCGGCGAGATGTGGAACCTCCACAACACCGGCCAGACCGGCGGCACCCCCGACGCCGACATCGACGCCCCCGAGGCGTGGGAGCTCACCCACGGCGGCATCGCCGCCGACGGCGCCCGCGTCGCCGTCGCCGTCGTCGACAACGGGTTCCAGCTCAGCCACCCCGACCTCCGCTTCTGGACGAACCCCGCCGAGGTCCCCGGCAACGGCGTCGACGACGACGGGAACGGCTACGTCGACGACGTCAACGGGTGGAACGCCTACAACCACAACGGCACCATCACCTCGTCGTTCCACGGCACCCACGTCTCCGGCACCGCCGCCGCGCGCGGGAACAACGGCACCGGCGTGACCGGCGTGAACTGGGAGGCCGAGGTCGTCGCCATCCAGGGCTCCTCCGGCAACGAGGCCACCGTCGTCGAGGCCTACGGCTACGCCCTCGCCCTCCGCAACCAGTACGACGCCACCGGCGGCGCCGAGGGCGCCTTCGTCGTCTCGACGAACTCCTCCTTCGGCGTCGACTTCGGCGACCCCGAGGACTACCCCATCTGGTGCGGGATGTACGACGAGATGGGCGAGGTCGGCATCCTCTCGGCCGCCGCCACGATGAACATCAACGCCGACGTCGACGTCACGGGCGACGTCCCGACGGCGTGCCCGAGCGACCACCTCATCGCCGTCACGAACACGACCGACGACGACACGAAGAACTCCGGGGCCGCCTACGGCCTGACGACGATCGACCTCGGCGCCCCCGGCACCAGCGTCCTCTCGACGAACTCCAGCAGCGGCTACGGCACGGCCACGGGCACCTCGATGGCCTCGCCCCACGTGGCCGGCGCCGTGGCCCTCCTCGTCTCCGGCCTCAGCGCCGCCCAGCTCCAGGCCTACCGCGACGACCCCGCCGCCTACGCCCTCACCCTCAAGCAGGCCATCCTCGACGGCACCGACGACATCGGGATCCAGACCGTCACCGGCGGCCGCCTCAACGTCTACAACAGCCTCCTCCTCCTCCAGCAGACGGCCGCGGTGACGGCCGAGGTCGAGCCCGTCGGCGGAACCAGCATCCCCCCCGCCGGCGGGACGCTCACCTTCCAGGTCACCCTCACCAACACGACGGGCCAGCCGCAGTCGGTGCAGGGGTGGACGGCCGCCGAGGGGCCCGTCGACCGCGACCCCGCCATGGGCCCGCTGAACGTGACGATCCCCGCCGGGGGCACCATCACGCGGACGCTGCGCCAGCGCGTGCCGAGGGCCGCCCCGGCCGGCACCTACACCTACTTCGTCAACGTCGGCACCTTCCCCGACGACGTCATGTCCAGCGACGCCTTCACGTTCGAGAAGCAGGCGGGCCTGGCGGCGCGCCCCGCGGGCGAGGCCGACGACTGGGCCGTGAGCGGCTGGGACGACGACGCGCGCGAGGCGGCTGCCGCCGGGGCCACCGTGGCCGGGGTCGGCGCCTCCCCCAACCCGTTCGTCGGCGCCACCACGCTCCGGTTCGCGCTCGCCGCGCCGTCGGACGTCCGGCTGGCCGTCTACGACGTGCTCGGCCGCGAGGTCGCCGTCCTCGCCGACGGCCCCTTCGAGGCCGGCACCCACGCCGTCGTGTTCGACGCCGCCGCGCACCCGAGCGGGACGTACCTCTACCGGCTCACCGCCGGCGACCGGGTGCAGACGGGGCAGCTCACGGTGCTGCGCTGACCGCCCCCCACGCCCTTGAGGGCGTAAGGCTCCAAGCCGGCGAGGCCGTCCCGTTCGCGGGGCGGCCTCGCCGTCATTCCGGCCCCCGCGGGGGATCCCCCCACGCGGCGGCGCGCACTCGTCCGCCGCCGCGCGTGGCGGATGGACGGCAGCGAGCGAGCAGGGGGTACGCTACGATGGAGGGGACGGCCGGCCCCACCGGCGCCGTAAACCTTTCGGTCCAAGCCCCTCCTGCCATGACCCACGATGAGGCCCGCGCCTCCCTGGCGGCGCGCCGTGCCGGCCGGCAACGGCTCTACCGCCTGCACGTCCAGATCGGCCTCGCAGCCTCCATCCTGGCTGTGATCGGCGCGTTCAACATCCCCTTCACCGCCTCCGTGCCGGTCGAGGCGGTCCCCGTCGAGAACGAGGTCGTCCGGGTCGAGGAGATCGAGGCCACGCAGCAGCTGCCGGCGCCGCCGCCGCCCCCGTCCGCCCCGCCGCCGGTCGAGGTCCCCGACGAGACGGTGGTCGAAGAAGTCCTCCTCCCCGCCGTCGAGCTCCACCTCGACGCCCGGGCCGCCCCGCCACCTCCACCCCCACCGCCGGCCCCACGGGAGTCCGCCCCACCGCCGCCCGAGCCGGAGCCGGAGGTAGAGGAGCCCGAGGTGTTCGTCGTCGTCGAGCAGATGCCCGAGCTCATCGGCGGCCTCGCCTCGATCCGGCCGGTGTACCCCCCGATGGAGAAGATGGCCGGGATCGAGGGCCGCGTCTACCTCGAGTTCGTCGTCCTGGAGGACGGTACCGTCTCCGACGTCACGGTGATGCGCGGGGTGACCGACGGCCTCGACGCCGCCGCCGTCGAGGCCGTGAGCCAGGCGCGGTTCACGCCGGGCCGCCAGCGGGGCCGCCCGGTGCGGGTGCGTATGTCGATCCCCGTCACGTTCCGCATCACCGGCTGACCTCGTGGCAGACTCGACGTAGCGCGGGGTGCCCCGGGCCTCAGACCCGGGGCGCCCTCACGCCGTGTGCTCAGCGCACGAGCACCATCCGCTGCACGGGCGCGCTCGCGCCGTCCACCGCGAGGCGGACGAGGTAGACGCCGCTCGGGAGCCCGTCGGCCTCGAACGTCGCCTCGTGCGTGCCGGCCGGCACGGGGCCGTCCACGAGCCGGCGGACCACCCGGCCCAAGGCGTCCGTGACCGTCAGCGCCACGTGGCCGCCCTCGCCGAGGGCGTAGCGGAGCGTGGCGGTGCCGGAGAACGGGTTGGGGAAGCCGGGCTCCAGCCGGAACGACGCCGGCGCGGGCGGCCCGTCCTCGACGGCCGTCCCGCCCAGCGGGGCGAGGAGGAAGAGGCGCCCCGTCTCGCCGCTCGGCCCCGCGTTGTCCGTCGTGAGCACGTAGACCTCCCCCTTCGGGTCCTGCCCGAACGCGAGGACGTAGCGGTCGATGGTGCCGTCGGGCGCGCCGGCCAGCGGGAGGGGCTCGAACGCCCACAGCCCCTCCGCCCGGCGCGTGGCGACGAAGAGCTGCCCGCTCGGGGCGGCGAACGAGTCGCTCCAGTCCGCGAAGACGTAACGGCCGGCGAGCTCGGGGAGGAGGTCGCCGCGGTACACGTGGCCAGCGACGACGACGAGCCCGAAGCCGCCCGCGATGCCGGGGTGGGAGTACTCGATGACGGGGTCGCGCAGGGGGTCGCCCGTGTCCGGGTGGCCGGGGCCGACCTCGTCGGGGCACGAGGCGGGCGACACGTCGGGGTTGTCCGTGCTGAAGCAGTGCGTGCCCTCGCGGACGTTCCACCCGTAGTTGCCGCCGCGCACGACGGCGGAGACCTCCTCCCACAGGTTCTGCCCCGCATCGCCGACGAGGAGGGCGTGGCTGCCGCCGGGGTCGAAGGAGAACCGCCAGGGGTTGCGGAAGCCGTAGGCGTAGATCTCGTCGAGGCCGTCGCGGCCGACGAAGGGGTTGTCTGGGGGGATGCCGTAGGGCATGCCGCCGTCGACGTCGAGGCGGAGGATCTTGCCGAGGAGGTTCTCCTCGACGGCCTGCCCGTTCCCACCCTCGTTGGCGTCGTACCAGTCCTCGACGTGGCCGGGGCCGACGTCGTCGGCGCCGCCGCCGTCGCCGAGGGAGAGGTAGAGGTAGCCGTCGTCGGGGCCGAAGGCGAGCGTGCCGCCGTTGTGGTTGGACTGCGGCTGGTCCACCTGCAGGAGGATGCGCTCGGAGCCGGGGTCGGCGACGTCCGGGTCGGCGGAGACGGTGAACTCGGAGAGGTGGGCGGTGTGGTCGAAGTCGGGCGGGGCGCCGCCGCGGAGGGGGGCGCTGTAGTAGACGAAGAACCGGCCGTTGTCGGCGTAGTCCGGGTGGAAGGCGAGCCCGAGCAGGCCGCGCTCATCGTAGCCGGGGTCGATCTCGACCATCTTCTCGGACACGTCGAGGAACGGCTCGTCGAGCACCTCGCCGCCGGGCAGGACGACGTGGATGAGGCCGACCTGGTCCACGACGAAGATCCGCTCCGTCCCGTCGGGGGGCACGGCCATGGCCACGGGCGAGGTGAACCCGCCGGCGACCTCCTCCAGCTCGAACGGCTCGGGGCCGGGGTCGGTCACGTAGATCCGCCAGCCCATGCGGGTGTGCTCCCCGCACTGGTAGTAGAGGAGGTCCGGGGCATCCTCGTCCGGCGTGAACGTGAGGACCTCGTCGCCGGTGGCGAAGTTGTTCGTGACGCCGTCGTCGAAGACGCCGGCCCCGCCGCCTGCGGCGCTCGTCGAGATGTAGAAGGGGTGCATGGCGGGGACGTCCTCCATCTGGAAGGTGTACGTCACCCCGCGCGTGAGGTGGAGCTCGAGGCCCTCGACGCCGTCGAGGTAATAGGCCGCGTCGAAGGAGCCACCGGGGTTCGGGTGCGCATCGGTCTTATCGCCGACGGTCACGGTGAAGTCCTGCGCCCACGCGGCGGCCGGCAGCGTGAGCAGCGAGAGGGCGAGGAGGAGGCGGGCAGGCGCGCGCGCGGGGCGCGCGGGGGCAGCAATACGCATGGCGGTACCTCAGAAGTGCGTGTGGAAGTGGGAAGCCTCGGGACGGGCGACGAGCGCCGGGGTCGGCCGTGGCCGACGCGGGCGGAGGAACGGCCCCGAGATCGGAGAGGGGCGGAGAGAGGGGCGAAACCGATAGCCCCCGACGCCCGCGCCGTGACCAGACGCTCGGAGGGGTCGGGGGCATTCTCAGGGATCTCCCGGTGCGCGCTCGGCAGCGCGAGGGAGCCCCCTTCTGACGTGCCACGCGCGCCTCGGCGCCTGCCTGCCCGAGCACGCGCCGGGGCGGCCCCTCACCGCACCCGCCCCCGCCGTCGGGCGGCGTCGGGTGACGCGTCCTCCCGGGAGGCCTCCTCGTCTGTGGGGAGCGCGGGAGCGAGCGATGCGGACCTCGCTCCCGCCCACGCGTCGTAGACCCGCCGGACCTCCTCCGCGAGCCGTCCGCCCAGCCGCAGGCCGCCGCCTCCCTCCAGCGTCAGCGTGACGCCGCCGAGGAAGCCCGCGCTGTATCCCGCGACGGCCTGCCACGGGATGAAGATCGGCGGGTGGTTGTAGGCGAAGATGCGGACGGGCCGGAGGTAGAGCCCCTCGGCCGTGAGGACGGCGTTCAGCGCGCCGCTGTAGCTGGAGAGCCCCACGCGGGCGCTCTGCCAGCCCAGGCGCACCCCCTCCCCCTCCGGCCACCGCGCCGCGGGGTACCGCGCGGCCAGCGGCCTCCACCCCATGAAGCCGATGAGGCTGACGACGCCGGCCCAGAACGCGATGAACCCGGCGGCCGCGGCGAGGACGAGGGTGACGACGCTCACGCCGGCTGCAGCGCCTTCAGCTCGTCGATGACGGCCTTGATGGAGGCCTTCGCGTCGCCGAAGAGCATCTGCGTCTTGGGGTTGTAGAAGAGCTCGTTCTCGATCCCCGCGTACCCCGCCCGCATCGAGCGCTTGAGCACGATGACGTTGCCGGCCTCGTCCACGTTGAGGATGGGCATCCCGTAGATCGGGCTCGTCTTGTCGGTCCGCGCCGCCGGGTTGACGACGTCGTTGGCGCCGACGACGAGGACCACGTCGGTCGTGGCGAAGTCGGCGTTGATGTCGTCCATCTCGACGAGCTTGTCGTAGGGCACGTTGGCCTCGGCCAGGAGCACGTTCATGTGGCCGGGCATCCGCCCGGCGACGGGGTGGATCGCGTAGCGGACCTCGACCCCCTGTCTTTCGAGGATCTCGGCCATCTCGCGGACTTCGTGCTGCGCCTGCGCCACGGCCAGCCCGTACCCCGGCACGACGATCACGCTGCTGGCGTAGCTGAGGAGCACGGCCACGTCGTCGGCCGAGGTCGAGCGGATGGGGCGCTCCTCGCCGCCGGCCGCGGCGGCCCCGCCCGTGGCCTCGGCGCCGAAGCCGCCGAGGAGCACGTTGGCGAGCGAGCGGTTCATCGCGTCGCACATGATCTTCGTGAGGATGAGGCCGCTGGCGCCGACGAGCGCGCCGCTCACGATGAGGGCGTAGTTCGAGAGGACGAACCCGGTGGCCGCCGCCGCGAGCCCGGAGTACGAGTTGAGCAGGGCGATGACGACCGGCATGTCGGCCCCGCCGATGGGGAGCACGAGGAACACGCCGAGGACGAGCGCGAGCGCGGCCAGCGCCACCAGCGACGTCATCACCGGCCCCTCGACGGCCGGGAACGCCGGCGCCGCGACCACCATCCACACCGTCGCCGCGAGCACGCCGAGGCCGACGAGGATGGAGGCCGCGCGGAGGCCGCGGAAGCCGTTGCTCTTCAGGCGCTCGCTCAGCTTGCCGTAGGCGACGAACGAGCCGGAGAACGTGACGCACCCGATGAGGACCGAGAGCGCGATGGTGAG
Organism: Rubricoccaceae bacterium; assembly: GCA_035304085.1. GTDB lineage: Bacteria > Bacteroidota > Rhodothermia > Rhodothermales > Rubricoccaceae > DATGQT01. Next base: position 1,787 of record DATGQT010000107.1, on the reverse strand, counting down.
GGCGAGCGGGCGGTCGAACGCCGCCGTCGCCACGGCGCTGATGTCGCCGCCGGCCTCGGCCGCCACGCCGATCTCGCGGGCGTAGTAGCGGAGCACCTCGGCGCTCGCCACGAGCGCGCTCGCGATGCCGCCGAACCCGTTGAACGCCGCCACCATCTCCGGCATCGCCGTCATCGGCACCCGCTTCGCGAGCACGGCGCCGATGGCGCCGCCCAGGGCGAGCCCGGCGATGAGCTCGGGCACGTTGAGGATCCGCTCCTCCATCAGCGCCGCCACCACGGCGATGAGCATGCCGACGGCGGCCATCCGGTTGCCGCCCCGCGCCGTCACCGGCGACGAGAGCCGCTTGATCCCGTAGATGAACAGCGCCGCGGCGACGAGGTAGGCGAGGGTGATGACGGTTTCCATGGTGATTACGCGATTGACGTGATTACGTTATTACGCGATTACGTGACGACATCATCACGTAATCACGTACCTCACGTGATCACTTCCCCCGGCCGTTCGTGCTGGGCGTGGTGGCCGCCTCCGAGCGGTCGGGCCGCTTGAACATCTCCAGCATCCGGTCCGTCACCAGGAAGCCGCCGACGACGTTGATCGTGGCGAAGACGAGGGCGGCGAACCCGACCCACTTCGCCCACGGCGACGCCACCGCCCCCGTCACGATGAGGGCGCCGACGATGGTGATCCCGCTGATGGCGTTGGCGCCGGACATGAGGGGGGTGTGGAGGATGGCGGGCACCTTCGCGATGAGCTCGGCCCCGAGGAACGTGGCGATGACGAAGACGACGACGAGGGCGATGTCCATGGTCGAAGTGAAAAGGGAAAAGGGTAAAGGGGTGAGGGGCGGAAGTCAGGCGGCCGGCGCCTCCTTTTCACCTCTCACTTTTCCCTTTACCCTTTCGTTGACGACGGCGCCGCCGTGCGTGACGACGGCCTCCCGGAGGATCTCCTCGTCGAGGTCGAGGCGGAAGCCGTCCTCGGTGAGGTAGTCGAGGATGAAGGCGGCGACGGTGCGGGCGTACATCTGGCTGGCGTGGGTGGGCATCCCCGCCGGGAGGTTCGTCGGGCCGAGGATCTGGACGCCGGCGTGGACGACGCGGGCGTCGGGCTGCGTCAGGGCGCAGTTGCCGCCGTTGGCCGCGGCGAGGTCCACGATCACCGAGCCCGGCTTCATCGCCTCGACCCCCTCCCGCTCGATGAGCCGCGGCGCCGGCCGGCCCGGGATGAGCGCCGTCGAGATCACGACGTCGTGGGCGGCGACGTGCTCGGCGAGGAGGGCGACCTGCCGGGCCTGCTGTTCCTCGGCCAGCGCCTTCGCGTAGCCCCGCCGGTCCTCGGCGTCACCCGTCTCGAGCGCGAGCTCGACGAAGCGGGCGCCGACGCTCTCGACCTGCTCGCGCGCCGCCGCGCGCACGTCGTAGGCGGCCGTGACGGCGCCGAGGCGGCGGGCGGTGGCGAGCGCCTGGAGCCCGGCCACGCCCGCGCCGAGCACGAGCACGCGCGCCGGCTTGACGGTGCCCGCGGCCGTGGTCAGGAGCGGGAAGAAGCGCGGGAGCGCGTCGGCGGCGAGGAGGGCGGCCTTGTAGCCGGCCACGGAGCTCATGGCCGAGAGGGCGTCCATCTTCTGCGCGCGCGTGATGCGCGGGACGAGCTCCATCGCGACGGCCGTCGCGCCGGCGCGGGCGAGGCGGTCGGCCGCCGCGGGGTCGTCGAGCGGCCGGAGGAGGCCGACGACGAGGGCGCCGCGCCGGAGCCCGCCGAGGGCGTCGTCGTCGAGGCCCTGC
>DATGQT010000106.1:0-11157 GCA_035304085.1 Rubricoccaceae bacterium | reverse complement strand
GAGCAGGCCGCCCTCTGGCCGCTCTACCGGTTCTGGGCGGAAGCCGCAGGATGATTGCGGATTTCGGATCGCGGATTTCGGATTTTCATCGATCCGCACTCCGCACTCCGCACTCCGCAATCCGCAATGCTGACGTCCCACCGCGCCGGCGCCGTCCTCACCCTCACCCTCGACCGGCCCGACAAGCGGAACGCCCTCTCGGCCGACCTCGTGGCGGCCCTCACCGACGCCCTCCGCGAGGCCGCGGCCGACGACGGCCTCCGCGTGGTCGTCCTCACCGGCGCCGGGCGCGCGTTCTCGGCCGGGGCCGACCTCGCCGCCCTCCAGGCGCTCCAGACGGCCTCCGCCGAGGCCAACCTCGCCGACTCCGAGGCCCTCGCCGCCCTCTTCGAGGCGATCTACCGCCACCCGAAGCCCGTCGTCGCGAAGGTGAACGGGCACGCCATCGCGGGCGGGTGCGGGCTCGCGGCCGTGTGCGACTTCTCCCTCGTGGCCGAGGGCGCGAAGCTCGGGTTCACCGAGACGCGGATCGGGTTCGTGCCGGCCATCGTGGCCGTGTTCGTGCTGCGGAAGCTGGGCGAGGCGGCGGCGCGCGACCTCCTCCTGCGCGGCCACCTCGTCGAGGCCTCCGAGGCCGCCCGCGTGGGCCTCGTCACGCGCGCCGTGCCGGCCGAGCGGCTGGACGACGAGGTGGACGCGCTCACGCGGGAGCTGGCGACGGAGACGAGCGCGAGCGCCGTCGCCCTCACCAAGCGGCTCCTGGCCGACGTGCCGGGGATGGGGCTCTCGGAGGCGCTCTCGTACGCCGCCCGCCTCAACGCCCTCGCCCGCGCCACCGACGACTGCCGCGCCGGCGTGGCCGCGTTCCTCGGCAAGACGGAGCCGCCCTGGAAGGGAAGGGGGGAGAGGGAGAAAGGGTGAGAAGGGGAGGCGGGCGTCCCCTCCTGCTCCCGCGTTCCTGCGCTCCCGCACTCGTACCTTCCCGGCTCCCTCACTCCTGCCCCCATGCCCACCACGTACCGAGACGCCGGCGTAGACATCGAGGCCGGCGAGGAGACCGTCCGCCGCATCAAGGGCCTCGTCCGCGAGACGTTCACGCCCGGCGTCCTCGCCGACATCGGCGCCTTCGGCGGGTTCTTCGCCCTCGACAAGGGCGCCTACGACGAGCCCGTCCTCGTCTCCTCGATCGACGGCGTCGGGACGAAGCTGAAGGTGGCCGTCCGCGTCGGCCGCCACGACACCGTCGGCGAGGACCTCGTCAACCACTGCGTCAACGACATCGCCGTCTGCGGCGCCCGCCCCCTCTTCTTCCTCGACTACTTCTCGACGGGCGCGCTCAAGCCGGCCGTGGCCGAGCAGGTCATCCGCGGGTTCGCCAAGGCGTGCAAGGAGAACGGGTGCGCGCTCATCGGCGGCGAGACGGCCGAGATGCCCGATCTCTACCGGCCCGGCGACTACGACCTCGCCGGGTGCATCGTCGGCGTCGTGGAGCGGCGCGACATCGTGGACGGCTCGAAGATCGAGGAGGGCGACGTGCTGCTGGGCCTCCCGTCCACGGGCCTCCACACCAACGGCTACTCGCTCGCGCGGAAGGTGCTCTTCGGCCGCTACGTCGCCGGCGACACGCCCGAGGTGCTCGGGGGCGAGACCGTCGGCGAGGCGCTGCTGCGCGTGCACCGCTCGTACCTCAACCCCATCCAGGCCCTCCTCTCAGAGGGCATCGCGCACGGGCTCGCCCACGTCACCGGCGGCGGGCTCGAAGGCAACACGCGCCGCATCATCCCCGAGGGCCTCCGCGCGGAGTTCGACTGGGACGCCTGGGGCCGGCCCGCGATCTTCCGGCTCATCCAGGAGACGGGCGACGTGCCCGAGGACGACATGCGGCGGACGTTCAACCTCGGCGTCGGGCTCGTCGCCGTGGTGCCCGCGGCGAAGCGCGAGCGGGCGCTGACCGTCCTCGGCGCCCTCGGCGAGCCGGCCTTCCCCGTGGGGCGGGTGGTCAGGGGCGAGTAGCGATGAGCGATCGGTAGGCCTCCCCTAATCGCCCATCGCCCTTCACCAATCACCCGACGGACCCCGCCGCCCGCCTCCGACGTTGCACCCGCATGGACGCGCCTGCACACCCCGACGGCGCCCCCGCGCCCGTCGCCGTCCTCGGGGCGGGGAGCTGGGGGACCGCCCTCGCCTTCAGCCTCGCCGCGCACGGCGGCCACCCCGTCACCCTCTGGGCCCGCCGCGAGGCGCACGCCGCCGCCATCCGCGCCACCGGCCGCAACGAGGCCTACCTCCCCGCCGCCCTCCTCCCGGACACCGTCCGCGTGACCAGCGACCTCGACGAGGCGGCCACCAGCGCGCGGCTGTGGGTGTTCGCCGTGCCGAGCCAGTACGTGCGCGGCGTCGCGCGGGAGGCCGCCCGCCACGTCCGTGACGTCGGCCCCGGCCTCACCGTCGTCTCCGTCGCCAAGGGGATCGAGAACGACACGCTGCTGACGACGACGGGCGTGCTGCGCGACGTCCTCGCGGCCGAGGACCCCCGCCGCATCGGCGTGCTCTACGGGCCGAGCCACGCCGAGGAGGTGGCCCTCAGCCGCCCCACCTCCCTCGTCGTCGCGATGCCGGACCGCGCGGCGGCCGAGCGCGTCCAGGAGATCTTCATGACGCGCGCCCTCCGGGTCTACGTCAACGCCGACCTCCTCGGCGTCGAGATCGCGGGCTCGGTCAAGAACGTGATGGCGCTCGCGGCCGGGATGGGCGACGGGCTCGGGCTCGGCGACAACGCGAAGGCCGCCCTCGTCACGCGCGGGCTGGCCGAGATCAAGCGGCTCGGCCTCGCCATGGGCGCCGAGGCGGAGACGTTCTTCGGGCTGGCCGGCCTCGGCGACCTCGTCGTGACGTGCTTCAGCCGGCACAGCCGGAACCGCCTCTTCGGCGAGATGATCGGGGGCGGGATGTCCGTCGCCGAGGCCGAGGGCGCCATGACGATGGTGGTCGAGGGCGTGCGGACGGCCGTCTCCGTGCGCGCGCTCGCCCGCCGCCACGGCGTCGAGATGCCGATCACGGAGGCCGTCTGCGCCATCCTCTTCGAGGGCCTCCGCCCGGCCGACGCCGTCGGCGAGCTGATGACGCGGGACCCGAAGGCGGAGGACCTCCCGCTCATGGCGTAGCGACGCCGGTCCCCCAGCGCTGTTTTTTTCGCCCGATGGACGCCAACGACCTCCGGCGCCTCGTCGCCCTCGGCGAGGGGCTCCACCTCGAGTTCAAGCACCGGGTCCCCCGGCCCGAGCGGATCGTGCGGGAGGTCATCGCGCTGGCGAACTCCGGCGGCGGGAAGGTGCTCCTCGGCGTAGGCGACGACGGTTCGCTGGTGGGGCTGAAGGACACCGAGGAGGAGCTGTTCGCCCTCCGCGACGCGCTCGACACGTACTGCGAGCCGCCCATCCGCCTCCGCATCGAGGGCGTCCGCGTCTCCCGCCGCCGCGAGGTCCTCGTCATCGACGTGCCCGCGAGCGCGGACAAGCCGCACTTCCTCGTGGAGGACCCCGCGTCGGGGAACGGGCAGAGGAAGGCGTACGTCCGCGTCGGCCACGAGAGCGTCGAGGCGAGCCGGGAGGCCGTCTCGCTGATGCGGGCCGAGCGGCGCCCGCGCGACGTCCGGTTCACGTTCGGGGAGGAGGAGCAGCAGCTCATGAGGTACCTCGAACGCTACGAGCGGATCACGGTGCGGGAGTACGCCCGCCTCGCCGCGCTCCCGCGCTGGAAGGCGTCGAGGACGCTCGTGCTCCTGGCCGAGGCACGGGTGCTCCGCTTCCACCCCGGGGCGGGGGAGGACTACTTCACCGTCGCCTACGAGGCGTAGGGCTCCGTAGGGCCGCCGCGCGGAAACGGATCGGCGCGAGGTCCCGTTGACACGTCGCCCCCACCGCTCCGCCCATGCACTGGCTCCTCCTCCTCACGCTGTTCCCCCTCGCCGGCTGCTCCGTCCTCGGCCTCGACCGTGGTGACGGGCAGGCGGGCGACTTCGAGGACGTCTACCGCTACACCGCCTACGACGAGGGTGACCGGGCCGTCGTGACCGGCACCCTCTACGTCGTCTACGTCCCCAGCGACGTCGCCGGCGAGCCCGGCCGCCTCCGGGGGCGCTGGGAGCTCGACGCCACCGCCGAGGACGTCGGCCCCCAGGACGGGGAGGGCACGCTGGAGGGGACCGTCGAGGGCGACGCCTTCGACGTCAACCTCAACCCCGGGATGGCCGACAACAACGTGTACCTCCGCGGCCGATTCGAGGAGGATCGCGCGCGGATGACGGGGGAGTGGTCGTACACCACGTTCGTCGGCCCGACGGCGGGCGGGCGCTTCGAGGCGGAGCGGACGGGCCGGCGCTGAGGGCCGTCGGCTGTCAGCCATCGGCCGTCAGCTGTCGGCGGATGCTTGCCGACAGCTTGCTGTTGCAAACTTCACGAACGGTCCTTCCCAGCTTGATCGGCAATCCAGACCGCGTCCCTCGGGTGGCTGGATTCCCGCCCCCGCCTGCGCGGAGGCAGGCTTCGCGGGAATGACGGTGAGGGTGACTTGGAGCGTTGCAACAGAGCACCGACCGCTGAGAGCCGGTAGCCGACAGCCGATAGCTGGCAGCCATAAACCCGTTATCGCCGCGTTGTCCACGGGTGACGCAGGGTGACACAGCGCCTCCGTACATTGGCCGGCGAAGGGAAGAGAGGCCCATGGGGCCGTTATTGGAACGTAAATGAACGTCGTAGAGACCATCCCCCTCCACGAGACCGCCCGGAGCCGCTACCTCAACTACGCGCTCTCGGTCATCACCAGCCGCGCGCTCCCCGACATCCGCGACGGCCTCAAGCCCGTCCAGCGCCGGATCCTGTACGCGATGTACACCAACCTCCGGCTCACGCCGGACGCCCGCCACCGCAAGAGCGCCACCGTCGTCGGCGAGGTGATGGGCAAGTACCACCCGCACGGCGACTCCGCCATCTACGAGGCGATGGTCCGCATGGCGCAGGATTTTTCCCTCCGCGCGCCGCTCGTGGACGGCCAGGGCAACTTCGGCTCGCTCGACGGCGACAGCCCGGCGGCCATGCGCTACACCGAGGCCCGCCTCCAGCCCCTCGGCGCCGAGCTCCTCGCCGAGATCCGCAAGGACACCGTCCACTTCCGCCCCAACTACGACGGCACCCTCTTCGAGCCCGTCGTCCTCCCGGCCCCGTTCCCGAACCTCCTCGTCAACGGCGCCGCCGGCATCGCCGTCGGCATGGCGACGAACGTCCCGCCCCACAACCTCGGCGAGGTCGTCGACGCCTGCCTCTACCTCATCGGGAGTCCGAACGCGCGGCTGGACACGCTGATGAAGCACGTCCAGGGGCCGGACTTCCCGACGGGCGGGCGCATCCTCAACACGCCCGAGGAGCTCGCGGCGATCTACGAGCGGGGCGAGGGGCCGGTGGACCTCCGCGGCGAGTACGTGATGGAGGGGAAGGGCCGCGTCGTCGTCACGAGCATCCCCTACGGCGTCACCAAGGCCGACCTCATCGAGAAGATCGCCGAGCACATCCGCGAGGGCCGCGTGCCCCAGCTCGTCGACGTCCGCGACGAGTCGACGACGGAGGTGCGCATCGTGCTGGAGCTGCGGCGGGGGGCGAGCGCCGAGGCCGCCATGGCCTACCTCTTCAAGCACACCCCGCTCCAGACCCGCTTCCACGTCAACCTCACCTGCCTCGTCCCGACGCACAACCCGGAGGTGGCGGCGCCGCAGCGGGTGGACCTCAAGACGGCCCTCCGCGCGTGGCTCGACTTCCGCATGGAGACGGTCGTCCGCCGCCTCCGCTACGACCTCGAGCAGCTCGAGAAGCGGATCCACATCCTCCGCGGCTTCGCCGTCATCTTCGACGCGCTCGACGAGGCGATCAAGCTCATCCGCGCCTCGAAGGACAAGGCCGACGCGTCCCAGCGCCTCCGCCACCGCTTCGGCATCGACGAGGTCCAGGCCGACGCCGTCCTCGAGATCAAGCTCTACCGGCTGGCGCGGATGGAGATCGACGCCATCCTCCAGGAGCTCAGGGAGAAGGAGAAGCAGGCGAAGGAGCTGCGGAAGCTGCTCAAGAGCGAGAAGCTCCGCTGGGCCCTGATCAAGGACGAGCTCCGCGCGCTCAAGAAGCGCTACGCCGACGCCCGCCGCACCACCGTCGCCGGGCCCGACGCCCGGCTCGCCTACTCGGCCGAGGACTACATCGTCGCCGAGGACGTCTACGCCATCGTCACGCGGGAGGGGTGGGTGAAGCGGCAGCGCTCCTACACCACCCTCGACGCCATCCGCGTCCGCGACGGCGACGAGGTGGCCTACGCGCTCGCCACGAGCACGCGCGCCACCATCGCCTTCTTCACCTCCGCCGGCAAGGCCTACACCGTGCGCGTGGACGACCTCCCGCAGACGACGGGCTACGGCGACCCCATCCAGAAGCTGTTCGACTTCGCCGACAAGGAGCACGTCGTCGGCGTCATCTCGCTCGACGAGCGGACGCTCCCCGAGTCCATCCCCGTCGCCGACGCCGACCCCGACCTCTTCAGCGGCGACGGCGCGCCGGCCGAGGACGGCTTCTGGGGCCCGTTCGTCGTCGGCGTGGCCTCCGACGGGCTCGCGGTGCGGATGACGCTGGAGGGCTTCACCGAGCCGAGCAACAAGAACGGCCGCACCTACATGCGCGTGACGCCCGGGCAGCGCGTCGTCGCCGCCGGCCTCGCCCGGGGCGACGAGAACGTGTGCCTCGCCTCGAAGGAGGGGCGCGGCCTCGTCTTCCCCGTCAACCAGATCCCCACGTTCAAGAGCGCCGCCAAGGGCGTCATCGCCATGCGGCTCCAGGGCAAGGACGACCGCGTCCTCGGCATGGCCATCGCCACCGCCGCCCGCGACGGGCTGGAGGTGGTGACGAGCCGCGGCCGGAAGGAGATCGTCCGCACGACGAAGTTCGAGGTGACCAACCGCGGCGGGAAGGGGCGGACGATCATCGAGCGGGGGACGCTGCGGAGCGCGCAGCCGCAGCCCGTCGAGGTCCACCTCAACGGGTACGAGTAGGGACCGGTCAGCGGGCGACGGTGAGGCGGCGAACGGCGGCTTCTCCGCCCGCCGTCAGGCGGAGAACGTAGACGCCCGGCGCCAGCCCCGAGGCGTCGAAGGCTACCTCATTCCGCCCGGCCGACCTCGGCCCGTCGGCCAGCACGGCCACCTCCCGCCCGAGCACGTCGTACACCGCCAGCCGCGCCGGCCCCGGCGCGGCTAGCGTGAAGGCGACGCCGGTGCGTGTGCGGACGGGGTTCGGGCCCGTGAGTTCGAGCGTGGGGCCGGGCAGGGGGGAGGCCGGGGGCTCCGCCGCGACGGGCGGTGCTCCGGCGAACCGGGCGAGGAGGAGGTTCGCCTCGAGGTTCTCGTCGGCCAGCGCGTAGACGTCGATGGGGTCGGGCCAGAACCAGTAGCCCACCTCGACGGTGAAGGCGAAGGCCTTGGGCTTCGTCTCCTGCTCCCCGTACATCCAGTCGTAGGCGCCGCCGTTGGTGAGGTAGAGGGTGATGGAGCCCTGCCCGTAGGTGTAGCCGTTGACGTGGGTCAGGGTGTCGCCGAGAGCGGCGAAGACGTCGTCGTCGGGCGTCTGGAGGTCGGGGGTGTAGCCCCAGGGGTAGAGGAGGAGGTCGCTGTAGGTGTGGTAGTTGAACGCCATGCTGACGCGCCGGCCGCCTTCGAGGAAGTCGCGGAGGGCCACGATCTCCGGTTCCGAGAACGGCGCCGGGCCGCGGTACGTCTCGCTCCCCGGTAAGGGGCTGGAGCCGACGTCGTCGTAGCCCCATTCGTAGCCGTAGTTGCGGTTGACGTCCACGCCGAAGGAGCCGTCCCCGTTGTCCCGCAGGTTCTTCCGCCACATCCCGCCGCCGTCGGGGTCCGTCGTCTCGTTGAAGACGTAGCCGTCGGGGTTGACGACGGGGACGAAGAACAGCCGGCGCTCGTCCACGAGGTCGCGGACCTCCGGGTTCGTCTCGTACTGCTCGGCGAGGTAGTACATGAAGTAGAGGACGGCCATCATGCTGCCGGGCTCGCGGGCGTGGTGGACGCCGGTGTAGAGCGCCTCCGGCTCGCCCTCGTCCACGCCGGGGTGGTCCGAGATCTCGACCATCCAGAGGTCGCGCCCCTCGTGGCCCTGCCCGATGGAGGCGCGCGCCGAGACGACCTCGGGGTAGCGCGCGTGGAGGGTGTCGAGGGCGGCGACGACGCCGTCGAAGGTGAGGTAGCCGCCCATCGGCCCGCAGAGGTCGGCCGCGATGCGGCTGACGCCCATGCCCTCCTCGCACGTGCCCCGCCGCGTGGCGAGGTAGTGGGCGGTGACGTCCTCCACCAGCACCTCGACCTCGACGTCGGCCGCGCGGGCCGCCGCCAGCTCGGTCTCGGAGAGGACGGTGCGGAAGGCGAGGCCGTGCGGGGTGTCCTCTACGCGGGCGTGGTCGAGGACGAGGCCGTGGGCGGCGAGGCGCTCGGCGAGGGCGAGGCCGGGGCGGGCGACGGGGGCGCCGTCGGGGACGAAGAGGCGAACCTCGCTGTGGCGCTCGGGGACGGGCTGGGCCGGGGCGAAGGGCGCCGCCAGGGCGGCGAGGACGAGGGCGAGGAGGGCGCGGGACGGCATGGCAGGGGCGGGTCGAAACGGGGTGAATATCGTGCCTGGACACGTGCTGGTGGGGAGCGCCGCCGTTCCTGAGAATGCCAGGGCGGTGGCACTCCCCATTAGTACCTTCCGCCCGTCCCCCAACCACGCAGTCATGGCAGCGGCACAGACCTACAACGGTGCGTCCATCCAGGTCCTCGAAGGGCTCGAGCCCGTCCGCAAGCGCCCGGGCATGTACATCGGAGGCACCGGGAAGGCCGGACTCCACCACCTCGTCTGGGAGATCGTCGACAACGCCGTCGACGAGGCGACCAACGGGTTCGCCACGCTCATCGAGGTCACCCTCCACAAGGACGGCCGGACGATCTCCGTCGCCGACAACGGCCGCGGCATCCCCGTCGACAAGCACCCCGTCAAGAAGGTGCCGGCGCTGGAGGTGATCATGACGACGCTCCACGCCGGCGGCAAGTTCGACGGCTCGAACTACCTCACCTCCGGCGGCCTCCACGGCGTGGGCGCCTCCGTCGTCAACGCGCTCTCGGAGGAGCTCGTCGCGCAGGTCAAGAGCGACGGGGCGCTCTACGAGCAGCGCTACGCGCGCGGCGTCCCCACGACGAAGCTGAAGAAGGTGCGGACGGGCGTCCGCGGCACCGGCACCACCATCACCTTCCGCCCGGACGCCGAGGTTTTCGAGACGACCGAGTTCGACGCCGCCCTCATCAAGGAGAACCTCGAGGTCAAGACGTACCTCAACGGCGCCCTCCGGATCGTCTTCCGGGACGAGGCCGCCGGCGAACGCGCCGAGTTCCACCACGAGGGCGGCATCGTCGAGTACCTCGACCACCTCGTCGCCGAGGTCGGGACGCGGCGCATCCACCCCGAGCCCTTCGTCGTGCGGCAGGAGGAGCTCGAGGACGGCGCCCGCGTGGAGGTGGCCTTCCTGTGGACGGAGGCGCCGAAGGAGCGCGTGGTCTCGTTCGTCAACGGGATCCCCACGCGCGACGGGGGCACCCACGAGCAGGGCCTCCGCGACGGCGTGACGCGGGCGATCCGCAACTACATCGAGACCCACGAGATCGGCCAGCGCAAGCTCGAGATCACCGCCGACGACATCCGCGAGGGGCTCGTCGCCGTCGTCAACCTCTACCACACCGACCCCCAGTTCCAGGGGCAGACGAAGGAGAAGCTGAACAACCCGGAGATGCGCTCGTTCGTCGGCGCCGCCTTCCGCGTCGAGTTCGAGCACTACCTCAACGGGCACCCGACGGTCGCCGAGGCCATCGTCGCGCGGATCATCATGGCGGCGAAGGCGCGGCAGGCCAGCCGCGCCGCCGTCGCGCAGGTCCAGCGCAAGAGCGCCGTCAGCCACCGGCTCAACCTCCCCGGCAAGCTGGCCGACTGCGCGAGCACGGACCCCGCGCAGAGCGAGCTGTTCATCGTCGAGGGCGACTCCGCCGGCGGCAGCGCCAAGCAGGGGCGTGACCGGAACACGCAGGCCATCCTCCCGCTCCGCGGGAAGGTCCTCAACGCCGAGCAGGCCGGCACGCGCAAGGTCCTCGACAACAAGGAGCTCTCGAACATCGTCGACGCCCTCGGCTGCGGCCTCGGCGACCACCTCGACATCAGCAAGCTCCGCTACGGGAAGGTGATCCTGCTCATGGACGCCGACTCCGACGGCCACCACATCGCGACGCTGCTGCTGACGTTCTTCTACCGGTACCTCCGCCCCCTCGTCGAGGGCGGGTACGTCTACCTCGCGCAGCCGCCGCTCTTCCGCCTCGACGCGCTGAAGGAGACGTACTGGGCGCTCGACGAGGCCGACCGCGACCGGATCGTCCGCCAGATCAAGAAGAAGAACCCGCGGGCGAACGTGGAGGTGCAGCGGTTCAAGGGCCTCGGCGAGATGATGCCGGAGACGCTGCGCGAGACGACGCTCGACCCGAAGAAGCGCCGGCTCCTCCGCGTCACCATCCCCGACGACGCCCGGATCCTGACGGAGACGACGATCTCGGACCTCATGGGGAAGGACGCCGCCCCGCGGTTCGACCTCGTCATGAACCACGCCGACGAGGTCGAGGCGCTCGACGTGTGACGAGGACTTCGGACGATGGGCGACGGGTCTCAGTGATCCGTAGTCGTAGTCCGTCGTCCACGGGCTCCGGGCGTAGCGGATCGTCTACGACGCGGGGGTGGGGTTTGGATCGGGCGGGGAGGCGTGTATCTTCACGGCGCCTGCACGATCCCAAGCGGGCACCTGCCCTCTCTAACCCATCTCCAGCCAAGAGGACACTCATGAGAAGTCCGCTACGGCGCCACGCCCTGCTCCTTTTCGCCGTCCTGTGCCTGCCGGCCGCGGCCGTGGCGCAGACGGCGCCGCTCCGCCAGCACACCGAGCCCTACGCCCTCGACTCCGGCCGACACGACGGCGCCGCCGCCGAGGCCGTCGCCTTCCGCGCCACCGTCGAGGTCCCCGGCGCCCCCTGGCTCCGCCTCGCCTTCG
>DATGQT010000105.1:0-3203 GCA_035304085.1 Rubricoccaceae bacterium | reverse complement strand
CCGCACGAGGTCCACCGCCTTCGCCGTGGAGATGTGGCAGACGTGGACGTGCCCGCCGGTGAACTCGGCCAGCAGCGCGTCGCGGGCGATCATGGCCTCCTCGGCGAGCGCCGGGATGCCGGGGACGCCGAGGCGGGTGGCAACGGCGCCCTCGTGCATGTGGCCGTGGGGGTTGAGCGTGAGGTCCTCCTCGTGCGCGAGGATGGGCCGGTCCAGCATCCGGGCGTACTCCAGCGCCCGCCGCATGAGGCCGCCGTGCTGGACGGGGCTCCCGTCGTCGGAGAAGGCGACGGCGCCGCCGTCGGCCATGTCGCCCAGCTCGGCCAGCGCCTCGCCCCTGCGCCCCTTCGAGACGGCCCCGATGGGGTGGACGTCCACCGCCAGCCCCGCCGCCCGCTTGACGACGAACTCGACGACGTCGCGCGAGGCGATGGGGGGGTCGGTGTTGGGCATGCAGGCGACGCCGGTGAAGCCGCCGAAGGCCGCCGCGCGCGCGCCGGTCTGGATCGTCTCCTTGTGCTCCTGCCCCGGCTCGCGGAGGTGCACGTGCATATCGAACCACCCGGGCGAGATCAGCCGGCCGGCCGCGTCGTAGACCCGCACGCCGTCCGCGTCCAGGTCCTCGCCGATCCCGGCGATGCGGCCGTCGCGGATGAGGAGGTCGGCGCGGCGGGTCTTCCCGTCGCGGGGGTCGAGGAGGGTGCCGCCGGTGATCAGGAGGTCGGGTTGGAGAGGCATCGTGCGGGGCGATCAGCGCTGCGCCGAAGGTACCGCCGCCTCCCCCACACCGACGCCGAATCCCCGGCGAAGGCGTGGTTCGCTTTGCGTGTTCTCCCCCCCTGACACGCAATACGCAGCACCCCCTACGTCAGCCCGATGGCCTGGACCGTCATGTAGAGCAGCATCACGCTGCCGGCCGTCCACGCGAGCGTCCGCACGAGGTGCGCCCGCTCGATCGCGCGGATCCCCGCCTCCGACTTCCCCTCCCGCGCCAGGGCGCGCCGCTGCGGCCGCACGTAGAGCAACGACACCGCGAGGTTCACCGCCGAGCACCCCGCCACCGCGAGCGCGAGGAGCCGGGAGGCCCCGAACGGCTCGTCCCACACGAACCGGAGGTAGACGAGGACGAACGAGAGCGCGTACGCCACGAACCCCGGCACCACGAACGCGGCGACGAGCCGCCGCCCGAACGCGCGGTGGAACGGCGCGAACTCGTCGGCGCCGACGAGGCGGTGGACGGGGTACCCGGCCACGAGGAGCATCCACGCCCCCCCCGTGCAGTACCAGAACAGCACGACGGCGAGGACGAGGAGGGCGAAGCCGAGCTCCTGGGCGACGAGGGTGGGATCCACGGGGATGGGGTTGGGAGGGCTGGAGAGGATGGAGGGGGTGGAGGGTTGAGTGATCGTTCCTTTCCCCTCCACCCCCTCCACCCTCCCCGCCCCCTCCATCCCCGGACCTCAGTCCGTCCCGCCCACGGCCGCCAGCTCCGGCTCGGCGAGGTGCTCACGGAAGAAGTCCGTGAGCATGGTGTAGAGGTGGAGCCGCGTGTTCCCCCCGGCGATGCTGTGGTTGCGCCCGGGGTAGATCATGAGCTCGAACTGCTTGCCGGCGGCGATGAGCGCGTCGGCCATGACGACGGTGTTCTGGACGTGGACGTTGTCGTCGGCGTCGCCGTGGACGAGGAGGAGGGCCTGGTCGTCGCGGAGGTTGGCGGCGTAGGTGACGGGGCTGCCGCGGTCGTAGCCCTCGGGGTTCTTCTGCGGCGTCGAGAGGTAGCGCTCGGTGTAGATGGTGTCGTAGTAGCGCCAGTTCGTCACGGGCGCCACGGCCACGCCGGCGGCGAACGTCTCGGGGCCCTCGCCGTAGAGCATCGAGAGCAGGGTGAGGTAGCCGCCGTAGCTCCAGCCCCAGATCCCGAGGCGGTCCTCGTCCACGTACGGCTGCGCGCCGAACCACTGCGCGGCGGCGATCTGGTCCTCGGCCTCCAGCGGCCCGAGGTTCAGCTGCGTCAGCGTCTTGAACGCCTTCCCGCGCCCGCCCGTGCCGCGGTTGTCCACCCCGGCCACGAGGATGTCGTACTCCTCGGCGAGGAAGTGGTGCCACAGCCGCTCCTGCCCGCCCCACGCGTTGCGGACCTCCTGGCTGCCGGGCCCGCCGTAGGTGTGGATCAGCAGCGGGTACTCCCGGCCCGGGTCGAAGTCGCTCGGCTTGATGAGGTACGCGTTGAGCTCGGTGCCGTCGGCGGCGGGGACGGTCAGGAGCTCGGGCGCGGGGAGGTCGTAGGCGGCCAGCCGCTCGATGAGCGCCTCGTTCGACTCCAGCACGGCCACCTGCTCACCGTCGATGCGGTGGAGCGTCGTCACCGGCGGCGTGGTCAGGTCCGTGAACGTCTCGATGAAGTAGGTGAAGTCGGGGGAGGGGTTGGCGATGTGCCAGCCGGGGCTGTCGGTGAGCCGCTCGGGCTCCGGCGTCGCGCGGCGCGCGTCGGTGCCCGGCATCCCGATCCGGTAGAGGTGCCGCTCCAGCGGGCCCTCGGCCGTGGACGTGAAGTAGACGTACCCCGTCGCCTCGTCCACGCCGTGGAAGTCCGTCACGTCCCACTCGCCCTCGGTGATCTGGCCGACGAACGTGCCGTCGTTGCGGTAGAGGTAGAGGTGGGAGTACCCGTCGCGGTCGCTCCGCCACACGAAGTGCTCGCCGTCGCGGAGGTACGTCACGGTGCCCGTCGCGAGGTCGGAGAAGCCGGTCTCGACTTCGAGGTAGGAGTCGATCTCCTCGTGGAGCACGGTCGCGACGGCCATCGAGGCGGGGTCGCCGTAGAGGAGGTCGCCGACGTTCTGGTCCCGGTTGAGCCGGAGCATCCACACGCGGCTGGAGCCGGAGGCTCCCTCGCCCTCGGGCGTCCACCCCATCGAGGCGATGTACTCCGTCTCGTCACCACCCTCCATCCACGTGTCGGTGTCGAAGAACCGGGTCTCGCCGGTGGCCACGTCGATCACGCCGATGCGGATCTCGGAGTTGGCCTCGCCGGCCTTCGGGTAGCGGAACTCCTGGTACTCGGGGTAGAGCGTGCGGTAGTCCGTCACGGCGAAGTCGCGCGTCTCGGACTCGTCGAGCTGGAAGAAGGCGATGCGGCGGCCGTCGGGGCTCCAGCGGAACCCGTCGCGGAGGCCGAACTCCTCCTCGTAGACCCAGTCGAA
>DATGQT010000104.1:0-4846 GCA_035304085.1 Rubricoccaceae bacterium | reverse complement strand
GCCGCGCCCGGCGCCGAAGCGCCACTCGCCCCACGCGTACGCCCGCGCGTCGTTCTCGACGGCGAAGGGCACGCCGAGGGCGTCGGCGAAGGCGGCGCGGAGGTCGCGCCCCGCCAGCCACTCGCCCTCGCCGAGGTCCTCGGCGACGCCGCCGAGGGCGGGGTCCACGAGCCCCTTGATGGCGAGGCCGCCGGCCGTGACGCCGTGGCCCTCGGTGAGCCGCCGGGCGTAGGCGACGAGGTTGGCGAGGAGGCCGTCCCCGTCGCCCTCGGTGGTCACGTAGTCGCGGAGCGTCGTCTGCTCGAAGGCGACGGTCTCGCCTGCCTCGCCGAAGAGACCGGCCTTGAGGTTCGTCCCGCCGTAATCCATCCCGAATCGCATGGGCGTCACCGGTTCTGCGAGGGGAAGAAGTGCGGGAGGGCGTCGAGGAGGTGGGCGCGCCAGTTGCCCCACGTGTGGCCCTGCGGGTACTCGGCGTAGACGAAGTCGTACCCCCTTGCTTCAAGGGCGTCGCGGAGGCGGCGGTTGGCGGCGAGGAAGTCGCGCCCCTCCTCCGGCAGCATCCCGGCCCCGACGACGCGCTCGTAGATGCCCACGTCCACGTAGAGCCGGATCGGTACGGGCTGCGCCTCTCCGATCAGCCGGATCATCCGGTCGCCCTGGAAGGAGTGGTAGCCCGACTGGCTGTAGGCGAGGCCGAACACGTCGGGCCGGCGGAAGGCGATGTACGTCACGATGAGCCCGCCGTAGGAGTCGCCCACGACGAGCCGGCGCGCGGGCGACGGGTTGGTCCGGTACGTCGCGTCCACGAACGGCACCACCTCGTCGGCGACGAAGGCGACGTAGGCGTCGTTCATGCCGTACTCGGTCACACGGTTGGGGGCGTCCGGCCGGTGCCGGTTCGGCGGGTCTATGAACACGGCGACGGCGGGCTCCATCGCGCCCCGCTCGATCAGCCAGTCGAGCACGCGGGGGACGTGCGCGAAGGCGACGTAGTCGCGGCCGTCCTGGAAGTAGACTGCCGGGTAGCGGCGCGTCGTGTCGGCGTCGTAGCCGGGCGGGGTGTAGACGAGGACCTCGTGGGGGTAGGGGAGGACGCCCGCGGGGAGCGTGTGGAGGTCGAGGCCCTCGAAGGAGCCCGGCGTGCCGTCGCGCACGGGCGCGAAGACCTCGGGGTATTCGTAGCCCGGCATCGCCAGCTCCGAGAACGGCCCGAACCCGCTCTCGACGCGGTGGGGGTTGCGCGGGTCGGGGATGCCCTCCAGCTCGGCGCCGAAGCCCTCGGCGGCCGTGTCCACCATCAGCACGTACTCGATCCGCGCGTCGGGTTCGAGGGTGACGCGGCGGTACCAGAGGTCGGTGCCGCCGAGGCGCGTGAGCGGGAGCGTCTCGGCCCACTGCCCGGGGTCGCCGTTGAGGCCGACGGTCGTCGCCTCGCCCCGGTAGAGGAAGACGGCCGTGGTGTCGTTCTCGACGAGGGGCGTTTTTTCGAGCCGCTGCCAGAACGCCTCGACGAGTGCCGGGCGATCCGCGGGATCGGCGGCCTCGGCCTCGGCGAGGAACGACGCGAACGAGACGGGCTGGGCGAGCGCAGGGGTCACCATGAAGGCGAGGATGGTGAGGACGGAAAAACGCATCAGGCCGGTCGGGCGCCGTCGCGGGTGACGTGGTAGCGGCGGCCCTGGCACTGCACGTCGTGCAGCTCCGCCTTCGGGTCGAACGAGCCGAACCGGGGCCGCGCCGCCAGCGCCCCGTCGAGCCCCGGCCGCACGCCGAAGAGGCCCTCGACGACGACGTTGACGAAGGCGCCGTTGGAGGAGCACGCCCAGTCGTTGATGTAGGGGAACTCGGCGGGGGCCTTCGTGGCGGCGCCGTCGGTCGTCGGCCAGACCGACTCGACGAAGTGGGCCTGTCCGTAGGGCCCCTGGTTGGCCGCCCGCGCCAGCCCCCGGAGCCATTCGAGGGCGAGGTCGGCCTCGCCGATGCGGAAGAGGCCGCGGGCCGTCTCGGGCGGCCACGCCGGGTAGGCGCCGTTCCACTGGTGGTCCGGCCGCACGTCGCGCGCGGCGTCGTCGTCGCCGGGCGAGAGGGCGTGCATCCACGTCGGCGTCATCAGCTCGCGGCGGAAGAAGGCGACCATCTCGGCCTTCTGCCGGTCGCTGAGGTCGTCGGGGATGGTGTTGAGGACGGTGAGGAGGTCGTAGCAGTGGCGGACCTCGCGGAGGGAGCCGTCGGGGAAGCGGGCCTGCCAGTAGCCGCGGCCGTCCAGGTAGAGGGCCTGGACGTCGCGGAGGATCTGCTGCGCGTCGGCCTCCAACGCGCCGTCGTCGGGCTCGCCGAGGAGGGCGAGCAGCCGGGCGGCCTCGCGGAGGTTGTAGACGTTGGCGGCGTTGAGGCTGGCGACCTCGTGGAGGTAGGTGTGGACGCACTCGAGGAGGTTGTTGAGGCCGCCGTAGTCGGCCAGCCCGCTCGCGGTGCGGAAGCGCTTCCAGTTCGACGCGTACCGCTTCAGCGCGTCCACCACGCGCTCGTCGGTCCCCTCCACCTTCGACGTGAGCCAGGCGCGGTCGCCTGTCCAGCGGACGTACTGGCTCGCCATGCTCACCATCGCGAAGTCGTTGACGGCGTACCAGTTGCCGACGCCCTGGCCCGTGAGGTACTCCGTCCCGAAGTGCCGGTGGACGTCGAGGTGCATCCAGCGGTCGAGGTAGCCGCGCATGACGGCGGGGTCGAGCTGGGCGTGGACGGGGGACGAGAGGAAGTAGTCCCACAGGAACGTGACGGTCCCCCAGTACCGCGGCATCAGGGTGTCGTAGGCGCGGCCGTAGACGGAGTGGGGCGTGTCGCGCTTGAAGTAGACGACGCCGAGGGCGCCCGTCCAGTAGAGCCGGCGGATGGCCGCGTCGTCGGTGTGCAGCGTCGGGAGGTGGCCGGAGAAGCGGTCGTTGCCGGGGGTGAAGACGGCGGCCAGCTCCGCGTTCCAGTCGGCGCGGGCGCGGTCCAGCTCGCCCGGTACGTCGTGGATGAGGGCGTCGTAGGTCGCCTCCGCCTCGGCGTCCGTCCCGCCGACAGCGTGGACGTAGTGGACGCGGCCCGTCTCGCCGGGGTCGAGGGTGAGCGTCGTGCGGAGGGTGCCGGCGCGGTAGCCCGAGGGGGCGGGCGCGAGGCCCTGGATCTGGACCGCCGCGCTCGCCTTCGCCCGGAAGCGGAGGGCGCCGCGGCCCTCGTCCACCGTCACCTCGTGGTCCGTCTCCATCGGCGCCTCGGGGCGGCTCCAGGGGCGGCGGGCGCACGTCACGCTGCCGCGGAGGGCCAGCCGCAGCGGCACCTCCCGCCGCTCGCCGCTCCGGTTCTCGACCTCGATCAGGACGACCACGGCCATCCTTCCGACGGCCAGGGCCGTCGTCGTCCGCAGCAAGAGCCCGTTGACCTCAGCCTCGCGCACGACGCGGTCGGGGTACCACGTGAACGTGACGGGGGCGCCCCAGGCGTGGAAGAGGCGGTCGTCCACGTAGAGCGTGGCGGTGGGGGCGTCGCCGGTGCCGTAGGGCGGGAACTGGAGGCAGCGGACGCCGACGGGGTCGAGGTCCACCTGCACGGTGCCGAGGAAGTTGGTCAGCCCCGGGAGCGCGTACAGGTCGCCGTAGCGCCGGGTCATCGGGGCGCTCCGGAGGTCGTCTACGGTGGGGATCATTCGGAGGGGGTGGGAAGGGTGTAGGGGATGGAGGGGAAGGCGCGGGTGACGGAGGGCCGGAGAGCGTTCCCCCTCCGACCCCTCCGTGCTCCCCATCCCCTCCGCCCGCTACCCGAGGGTGACCTCGAGGAGGTGCGGGAAGTACTCCTCGTGCTCGATGAAGGTGACGTAGAGGACGCGGCCGCCGTCGCGGGCGAGCTCGGGGTGCTCCTTGGCGGCGTAGGCGATGACGGGGTACTTCTTGTCCGACGCCGCCTCGACGGTCCAGAACGTGGTGGGGTCGCTCCACGGCCCCCAGGGCTGCGGGGCGGTGCGCATGACCTGCGGGCCCGAGAGGCCCATCGAGTGGACGCAGAGGTACTGGCCGAGGTATCCGTTGTAGCTCACCGAGAGCTCGTTGGGCGGGCCGTCGAAGAGGGGCGCGGCGGCGGCCACGTCGGGGCTCCAGCCTTCGCCGTCGAAGTAGGCGTAGCGGTCGCGGTGCTCGACGTCCTCGGGGCGGACGCGGGCGAGGTAGGCCTGCTGCGTGCCGGCGGCGTCGGCGGCGACGCCGTAGAGGTAGAGCCATCCCCCGGCCGGGAGCACGGCGGCGGCGAACTGCGGCTGCGGGTACGGCCACCAGAGGTCGGCACCCTCGTGGGGGATTCGCTCGAACCGCCAGGCGCCGATCTCGCCGCGGGCGAGGCCCGTCCCGAGGACCTCGAAGCCCATGGCGAAGGGGCCGCCGGCCTTCTCGCGCATGCGGATGTGCTGGTAGTAGAGGTAGAGCCGCTCGCCCAGGGCGACGCCGTGCAGGCACCACGTCCGGTCCCAGCCGGGGCGGTCGGCGGCGCCGTCGGGGACGAGCTGGAGGATCTCGCCGGCGTCGTCGAGGAGGTAGGAGAAGTCGCGGAGGCCGTGCTCGCCGGTGCGGTCGCGGAGGATGAGGCCGGTGTTGGTGGGCATCCGCTCGAAGGGGGCGTGGCCCTGCGGCTGGCCCGCGGCGGCGAGCCGCTCGAAGACGTCGCGGAAGCTGCCGGGCGGGCGCTCGCCGATGGCGGTGTCGCCGAAGAACCAGAGGGCGGTGCCGTCGGGGAGGGGGATGGAGTAGGCGCCGTCCTGGCCGGCCATCCGGTGGTCGTTGTCGGTGAACTGGGGGCCGAGGTCGCGGAC
>DATGQT010000103.1:0-28347 GCA_035304085.1 Rubricoccaceae bacterium | reverse complement strand
AGCCGCTCGTGCAACCCGTACCCGATGTGGGTGCTGAGGGCGCGGATCGGGGGGTCGTCGGAGAACCGCGCCTGCAGGCGCTTCAACCTCGGCTTCGGGTCGAACACGTTCGTGTGCTTTACGTGGGTGTCGCCGAACCAGCGGCTCAAGACGGTCCTGAACGTGCTGCCGGCGTTCTTCGGGATGTGCTCGAACACGAGCACGTCGCCCTTGCGGAGCGGGGTGTGGGCTCCCATCGGGGGTTGCGGATAGGGAGCCACGCGGCGCGTGCTGCGCGGCTCAGGCGGCTTGGTACTGGAGGGTGTGGAACTCCCACAGCTTCCCACGGCGCGCTACGAGCTCGGCGTAGGTCCCCTCCTCCACGATCCGGCCGCCGTCGAGCACCACCACGCGGTCAGCCGACTCGATCGTCGATAGCCGATGGGCGATGACGACGGCGGTGCGGCCGGCCATGAGCCGCTCGAGCGACTGCTGGACCTGCTGTTCGGCTACGCTGTCGAGCGCGCTCGTGGCCTCGTCGAGGAGGAGGATCTCGGGGTCGCGGAGGAGCGCGCGGGCGATGGCGATCCGCTGGCGCTGCCCGCCGGAGAGCCGCACGCCGCGGTCGCCGAGCACGGTGTCGAACCCCTCGGGCAGCTCCTCGATGAACGCGAGGGCGTTGGCCTGCTCGGCCGCCCAGCGCACCCGTTCCATGGACACGTCGTCGAGGCCGTACGCGATGTTGGCCGCGACGGTGTCGTGGAAGAGGAAGGTGTCCTGGCTCACCAAGGCCATCTTCGCCCGCAGCGGCGCGAGGCGGAAGGCGCGGAGGTCGGTGCCGTCGTAGAGGATGCGGCCCGCCGTGGGGTCGTGGAAGCGGGGGATGAGGTCGACGAGCGTGCTCTTCCCCGCCCCGGACGCGCCGACGAGGGCGACCGTCTCGCCCCGCCGGATCTCGAAGTCGACGTCGTGGAGGACGGGGGCGCCCTGGCCGTAGGCGAACGTGACCCCCTCGAAGCGGATGGCCTCGCGGAGCGAGGCCGGCTCGAGCTCCCCCTCCTCGATGACCGGCTTCCCCCTCGGCGAGAGCAGCGCCGCCACGTGCTCCCACGAGCCGATCCCGGCCGCCATGATTCCCCGCTGGTGGTTGAGGTTGTGGACGATGGGGAACATCCGGAACAGCGCGAAGAGGAAGGCGAGGAAGGCGGCCACCGAGAGCCGCCCGCTCAGCACGAACACCTGCACGCTCACCACGACGAGCCCGATCAGGACGACGGAGGCCGAGGCCTCGCTGAGCGGCCGCACCGTCGCCGCCTTGATGCCCATCGCGATGGCGACCTCCCGGACCTCCTCGCTCGCCGCCTCGAACCGGCGCCGCTCGTACGGCTCGCCGTTGAAGGCGAACACCGTGCGGACGCCCCCCGTGAACTCCGTGACGACGGCGGCGAGCCCGCCGTTGGCACGGGCGATCATCCGCCCCCGCCGCTTCGCCTGCTCCACGATGGGCCGGAGCCCCCACGACAGCAGCCCCATGAACACCGCCGCGGCCAGCATGAGCGGCCACGAGACCGCCAGCACGAACACGACGTAGGCCAGGAGCAGGAACCCCTGGGTGATGATGGTCGCGCTCGTCTGCAACTGGATCCGGATCCGGTTGATCTCGGTCGTGAGCGCGTTGATGAGGACGCCGGCTCGGCTGACGGTGTAGAACGGGAGCGCCGTCCCGAGCAGGCGGTCGAACGCCATGATCCGGAGGCGGTGGAGCCCCCGCTCGATGGTGTTGATGGTGGCCGTGCGCGAGGCGAAGGCGAGCATCGTGCGGAGCACGATGCTGAGGAGGATGAGGGCGGAGACCTGGTAGAGCCGGTGCTCCGGCGGGCGATCCGCCGCCAACACCCACGTGTCGATCCAGCCCACCCCGATCCGGATCGGCTCGGCAGCCGGGTCGGACACGCTCTTGAGGAGGGGGATGAGGAGGCCGAGCCCGACCCCCTCCAGCGACGCGCCGAGGATGGTGGCGGTGAGGGCGACGGCCACGCGCCACCGCTCCTCCCGGACAAGGCGCAGGAGCAGCCGGAGCCGCTCCCGCTTCACCTCGTCCGGCCTGAGCCGGACCCCGAGCCGTCCTGTCCCGGCCTTCTGAGCCGCTCCGTTCTTCGCCCGCATGACCTTGTGCGTACCCATGAGAACCGGCGGCGACGGGAGGAAGACTACTGCAGCAGTACAGACGGACCCTAGATCCCCCCGCTGATGCTGGCAACCCGGAGGATGATCAGCGCGATGGAGGCGACGCTAGCCACGACGGTGAGGCCGTTGAGCCACGTGAACCGCTGGTTCACGCTCGTCTGCACCGTCACCACGTCCCCATCGAGGAGCGGCGGTGGCGTGGCCTCCCCGCTCGTGAGCGCCTGCAGCTCCGACGTGAACACGATGCTACGATCCAGCGAGGACGCACGCGACACCTCCACCGTAACGGACCGCACCACCTGGTCCGTCTCGGCCTGGAGTTGGGGGCCCCCGGCGATCGTGAGGAGGTCGAGGAGGCCCGTCTCCGGCGCGACCAAGTAGCGCCCGGGCTGCCGGACGCTGCCCCACAGGTCCACCGAGATGACGGGCTGGCCCGGCTCGGCGAACAGGAAGACCGCCACCCCCTGCCCCGTCTCCGGCTGCGCGGCGGCCTGCACCCCCGAAAAGAGGAGCCCGAGCACGCCGAGGAGCCTCCAAGCACCCCGGGGGGCACGGCGCACCAGCGCGGCCCCCGTCCCCGTCGCGTCCTGCAGCGTCATCGGCGCCCCCCTCGGTCTTCCTTCTTCGTGGCGCGGCCACCGGGCAAGGAGCCGCCGGCACGGGCGACCCGGGGCTCCCCAGCCGCGCCGTCTCCCCCCGAGGCGTCGCCGAAGACGCCGAAGTCGGCCTCGCCGATGCCGTACCCGTAGCCGTACCCGTAGCCGTACCCGTAGCCCCCAGGGCGACGGGGCCACTCGACGGCGTTGACGACGACGCCGATGAACCGGGCGCCCTCCCCCTCAGCGACCTCGACCGCGCGGCGGGCTTGGCGGAGCGCCCGGAGGCTCGTCTGGTTCACGCGGGCGACGAAGAGGACGGCGTCGCAGTCGGCCGTGAGGAGGCGGGCCTCCGGGACGGCGAGGACGGGCGCGGAGTCCACGATGACGACGTCGAAGTGGTCCTTGGCCGCGCGGAGGAGGTCGCGCATCTTCTGCGACCCGAGGAGCTCGGTGGGGTTCGGCACGGACTGCCCGGCCGTGACGGCGTAGAGGCCGTCGGCCTCGCTCTCGAACGAGCCCCAGTCCACGCGGAGGGGATAGCGGTAGGCCTCCCAGTTCACGGGGCCCTCGTGGAAGAGGAGGTCGGAGAGGCCGCCCTCGCGCGGGATCCCTAAGAGGGTGTGGCCGGTGGGCTTCCGGAGGTCGGCGTCGAGGTAGAGCACGCGGCGGCCCGCCTGCGTGAAGGCGATGGCGAGGTCGAGCGCGATGGTGCTCTTGCCCTCGGTGGGCTCGGGGCTCGTGACGAGGAGGGTGCGGATGGGGCGGTCCGGGAGCGAGAAGAGGACGCTCGTGCGGAGGTGGCGGAACGCCTCCGTGACCGGGCTGAGCGGGTGGAGCGCCGCCACGGCCAGGCTCGA
The DNA here is from genome assembly GCA_035304085.1 of Rubricoccaceae bacterium. Classification (GTDB taxonomy): domain Bacteria; phylum Bacteroidota; class Rhodothermia; order Rhodothermales; family Rubricoccaceae; genus DATGQT01. Next base: position 24,725 of record DATGQT010000103.1, on the reverse strand, counting down.
CACCTGCCGCCCTTCGACCCCCACGAACCGCTGGCCGCCGAACTTCTGCTTGATGAGGCGGTCGAAGGTCGGGACCACGCCGAGGAGGGTGAACCCCGCGCCCTCGACGTCCTGCGGTGCGCGGAGGCGGTGGTCGGTGGCGTGGCGGACGAAGGCGAGGCCGATGCCGAAGAAGAGGCCGCAGACGATGCCGAGCGCGAGGTTGAGCATGGGCTTCGGTGCCACCGGCTGCACCGGCACCGACGCCTCCCGGATGACCTCGACGTAGCCGAGCTCGCCCTCCTCGGCCACCCGCATCTCCTGGAGCTGCTGGAGAAGCGAGAGGTACATCCCCTCCGTCGCCTGCCGCGTGCGCTCGAGCTGGGCGAGGTGGATGGACTGCGTGGGGAGCGCGCGCATCCGCCCCTCGTTGGACGCCTGCCGCTCGCGGAGGGCGGCGAGCTGGGCCTCCAGCCCACGGATCTGGATCTGCTTCGCCACCGCCTCGTTCTGGAGCTCGGCGATGCGGGAGAGTCCGGCCCCCCCCACCGTCGGGTCGATGCCGCCCGAGGCCCGGAGCTCCTGGACGTACTGCGCCGAGAGCTGGTCCACCTGCCGCTGCATCTCGTCGATCCGGCGCTTGAGCGAGGCCAGTTCCGGCACCCGGCTCTCGTTCCCCCGCAGGGACGGGTCCCGGGCGTAGTAGTCGGCCGCCTCGACCTCGAACTGGGCGATCTGATGCTGGAGCGCGGCGATCTGCTGTGAGGTGCCGGAGGCGAGGCGGCTTGCGAGGTCGGGGAAGACCTGGCCGGCCTCGTGCTCGATGGCCGCCAGCGACGTCCGCGCCACCTCGAGCTCGACGAGCGCGTTGTCGATGGCGGCGTCGAGGGCGGCCGTCTGCGAGACCACCTGCTGCCCCTCGAGGTCGAGGTTGACCGCCCCCTCCCGCGTCATGAACGCCTCGAGGGCGGCCTCGGCGTCGGCGAGCTCGCTCCGGCGCTCGGCCACCTGCTCCTCGAGGAACGCGCGCGCGTTCGAGACGGAGGCCCGGCTGGACTCCCGGCCGCGCTCGCGGTACAGCTCGGCGTACACGTTGGCTATGCGGGCGGCCTCGCGGGGATCACGGGCCTGCGCCGTGATCTGGATCATGTCCACGAAGTTGCTGACCGGGTCGAACGTGACCTGCGCACGCCCCCGGTCCCGCCCGAGCAGCTGGGCGGCCCGCTTGATGATGGCGGAGTCCCGCCGGGCGATGGCCGCGGAGTCCGCCCCCATGAGGCGCGCGGCGACTTCCTCCGCGAGGGGGACGGACTGCCGGAGGAACTCGATCTCGTTGGCGAGCGAGCGCTCGGGCAGCCCCATCAACGCTGCCTCCATCGTCGTCATGCCCCCACCCCGCGCTGAGGCCCTGTTCAGCATCACCACGCTCGTCGTGCTGTAGACGGGCGGGCGCAGCAGCGTATAGGTGACGGCGAGGCCGACGCAGCCTACGAGCGCGATGAGCACGATCCACCACCCGCGCCGGAGCGCCTGCCATACGGCGGAGAAGTCCAGCTTCGGCGCATCTTGTAGAAGACCGGGGGGGGGGCCGTTTCGGGTGTCCATCGGGTTGGATTCAGGTCAGGAGCGGGGCGACGAAGGGGTCAGGCCGCGCCGTGGCCCGTGAGCACCACGGGCACCGTCCGGGCGAGGAGATAGAGGTCGAGGGAGACGGACCAGTCGCGAATGTAGCGAACATCGAGGTCGAGGCGGCCTTCAAAGGGGATTTGGTTGCGGCCGGAGACCTGCCACAGCCCCGTGATCCCGGGCCGGACGCGGAGGATCGCCCGCTCCCGCCCCTGCATCCGCTCCAGCTCGACCGGAAGATACGCCCGCGGCCCGACGAGGCTCATCTCCCCGAGCAGCACGTTGAGGAGCTGGGGCAGCTCGTCCAGGCTCGTCTTCCGGAGGAGCCGCCCGACCCGCGTCACGCGGGGGTCCTCCTTCAGCTTCGCGTAGCGGGCGTACTCCTCGCGTGCGGCCTCGTCCCGGGCGAGGAGGTCGCGGAGGAGGGCGTCGGCGCCGACGTGCATGCTCCGGAACTTGTAGAGGGTGAAGCACCGGCCGCCCCGGCCCAGCCGGGCCTGCCGGAAGAGCACGGGCCCCGGCGACTCGAGCCGGATCAGCGCGGCGATGACGAGGCCGAGCGGGAGGATCAGCGGGGCGGCGGCGAGGACGACGGCGAGGTCGACGGCCCGCTTGAGCCGCTGCCGCCACCGCGCCAGCAGCCGGTGCCGGATCTCGATGCCGAGCGCGCCGTCGAGGTCGCGCGCCTGCGCCCACAGGCTCGTCAGCCCGCGGAGGTCGGGGAGGACGAGGACGCGCTCGAAGTGGCGGGTGTAACGGTCCACTACCTCCACGGTCCGCTCCCGTCCGGCCTCGGGCATCGCCACGACGGCGTAGGGCACCCGGTTCTCGGTGGCGTAGCGGGGGGCCAGCGCGAGGGGCCCCGCCACCGGCACCCCCGCCACCTTTCCCCCGTGCGTGGTAGCGTCGTCCTCGAGGAGGACGGCGGGGGCCAGCCCCAACTCGGGCTGACGCCGCAGCGTCTCGACGAGGGCGCGGCCGGCCTCCCCGTGGCCGAGCACGACGGTCTGGCACCCCCACCACGGCTGCGCTGCGAAGAGGGCACGCGCGGTGAGCCGGGCCGTCGGCACGGCGAACGTGGCCAGCCCGAACCCCACGCCGAGCGTGGCGAGAACGGGGACGGCGGCGGCCACCGTCGGCGCCAGCGCCAGCGCCGCCACCGCCAGGAACGCAGCGGCGGCGCCGAGCGCCACCCCGATCGCGCGCACCTCCTTCACCGGCGGCATAGGGAAGATGGAGTAGAGCCCGGAGGCGGCGAAGAGCCCGATGGCCAGGATCACCCCGCCCACCAGCCCCCGCGCGAACAGCTGCCCGATCCAGAAGAAGAGGTCGTACCCGGTGCCCGCCAGCGCCATGCAGAACGAGAGCGCCAGCACATCGGCGAGGAGGAGGACGGCGAAGCGGCGGCGGTAGCGGCGGGGTCCACCGGCGAGGGCGGGCCGCGCGCGTGCAGCCCGCGCCGGGTGTGCGGGGGCTCCTGCCCGCCGCTGGGGCTGCAGGGGCACCGGCTCGGATACTGGCGGCAGCGGCGGGAGTGCGAGGCCGGAAGCAACGGTGGACATCAAGGAGCGCCGGAGACGGCGAGAGGGGTCGGAGAGAGAGGGGAGGAAGAGGGGCCGCTGGGGACGCGGCGGTTAGAGGCTCAGGGCAGACGGCGCCCCGGCCCCGTCGCCGCTCGGCCGCTCCTCGCGGAGGAGGCCGTAGCCGGGGGCGTCGAGGGCCTCGGGGCCCTCGGCTTCGAACCGCGCCCACGCCGCCTCCAGGAACGCCTCGAACTCGGCGCGGAAGCGCGCGGCCGAGAAGCGCTCGGCGTGGGCGCGGATGCGAGCGGGCTCGAACGCCGTCCGCTCCAGGCGCGCCACGGCCGCCGCGACGGCCTCGGGCGCCTGCTCGGTGAAGAGGACGCCGGTCACCCCGTCTTCGACGGTCTCGAGCGCGCCGCCGCGGCCGTAGGCCACCACGGGCGTCCCGCACGCCATCGCCTCGACGGGCGCGATGCCGAAGTCCTCGAGCGCGGCGAAGAGGAAGCCGCGTGCGTGGCGGAGGTAGTAGGCGAGGGCCTCGTGCGGCTGCCGCCCGAGGAACCGGACGTTCGGGGGGGCCGCCGCCTGGAGGCGGCCGAGGTCCGGGCCGTCCCCGATCACGACGAGCTCCCGCTGCGGCATCTGCCGGAACGCCTCCACGAGGAGGTCCACCCGTTTGTAGGGGACGAGCCGCGCGCACGTCACGTACGGCCCGTCCTTCTGCTCGCAGAGCGAGAACGCGTCCACGTCCACCGGCGGGTGGATGACGGCCGCGCGGCGGCGGTACGCGTTCCAGATCCGCCGCGCCACGAACCGCGAGTTCGCCACGAGGACGTCCGGGCGCGACGACGAGGCGACGTCGTAGAGGCGGAGGTAGTGGAGGACGACCCGCGCGAGGGCGCCCCGGAAGCCGCGCGTGTAGCCGCCGTCACGGAGGTACGTGAACTGGAGGTCCCACGCGTAGCGGACGGGGCTGTGGACGTACGAGACGTGGAGCTGCTCCGCCGACGTCAGCACCCCCTTCGCCACGACGTAGCTCGACGAGACCGCGACGTCGTAGGCGGAGAGGTCGAATCCCTCGATGGCCAGCGGGGCCAGCGGGAGGTATGCCCGGTACCGCCGCCGCGCCATCGGGAGCCGCTGGATCATCGAGGTGTGGACCTCCCGGCCGCCCAGGAACCCCCGCTGGTCCTCCGGCACGAAGTCGAGCAGGCTGTAGAGGTCCGCCTGGGGGAGGACGTGGAGCATCTGCTCGAGCACACGCTCGGCCCCCCCGTAGACGGGGAGCCAGTCGTGGACCACGGCTGCTCGGAGGCCTCCGAGTGCGGAGAGAGGAGCGGGGTGAAGGGACACAGAGCCGTCGGCTTCGCGGGTTGATCCCGTGCTTCCGCACGAATTCCGGGAAGCGCAATATACGGGCCGTAAGTATCCGATTCCGCAACCGCCGCCGCAAGAGCAGCGCACCGTCTTCATCTTCCGGTATACCCGGCGGTAACGGGACCGGGCGGACGCCCTCGAAAACGCCGTCCGACGGCACCCCCTACCCGGAGCGAGCCAGTCGGAGAGCGGGGCGTGTGGGCGCCCCGGCGGCACCGTCAGGCCGGCGCGGGGGCGGCGGCCCAGGAGCGGCAGTAGCCGCCCGGCGAGACGGGGCCCTGCCCGTTGAGCCCGGGGATGACCTGGCACAGCCCGCAGCGGTCGCCGGCGCCCGCCGGCGCGGTGTAGAACCGGCAGTTGTTGCAGAACTGCCCGGGCGTCGCCGAGCGGTCCACGTAGCCCAGCGACTCCCGGATGGGCGCCGACGCGGGGTCGTAGCCCCGGCACGTGGCGGCCTCCACGACGAGCGAGTCGGCGCCGTCGCCGCCGCCGCAGGCGGTGAGGAGGGTGGGGGCGACGGCGCCGAGGGCGGCGAGCCGGCCGAGGAAGGTGCGGCGGGAGAGGGGATCGGACATGCGGAGGAGGGGCCTGGCCCCGGCAGTGAGCGAGGAAAGGTAGCGCGGCGCGCCCGTTCGCCTGGCAACGACGAGCCGTCCGCGGGCGACGGGTGTCCAGGGGCATAGACCGCGACGCGGCGTTCTCAACCAGGGGTCTCCCTACGGGGCACGGTGAACCTCTGCCGCCCTCGCCCGTCGAAACCCCGCCCTTCCTCGTCAGCCCTTCTCAACCGATGCCCGCCCCCCCCGAGCAGCCCGTCGTCCTCGTGACCGGGAGCGAGGGCCTCATCGGCCGCGCCGTCGCCCGCCGCCTCGCCGGGCGCTACCACGTCGTCGGCACGGACCGGCAGGCGCCCTACGAGGGGCACGCCGAGGACTTCGTGATGATGGACCTCGGGAGCGACCTCGGCGTGCGCCAGGCCCTCGTCAACGTGCGCGAGCGGTTCGGGAACCGCCTCGCCTCCGTCGTCCACCTCGCCGCGTACTACGACTTCACCGGCGCCGACAGCCCGCTCTACGAGCAGGTGACCGTCGAGGGCACCCGGCGCCTCCTCCGCATGCTCAGGGAGGACTTCGAGGTCGAGCAGTTCCTCTTCTCCTCGACGATGCTCGTCCACCCGCCCGTCGAGCCGGGCGAGGCCATCACCGAGGACGACCCGCTCGAAGGGACGTGGCCCTACCCGAAGTCGAAGGTGGCGACGGAGCGGGTGATCCACGCGGAGCGCGACGGGATCCCGGCCGTGCTCCTCCGCATCGCCGGCGTCTACACCGACTACGGGCAGCAGCCCACGCTCGTCCAGCAGATCAAGCGCATCTACGAGCGCGACCTCGAGGGCCACCTCTTCCCCGGCGACCCCCACACGGGCCAGTCCCTCGTCCACCTCGACGACGCCGTCGACGCCATCGCGCGGGCTGTGGACCGGCGCGCGGCGCTGCCCGAGGAGGTCGCCATCCTCGTCGGGGAGCCGGAGCCGCCGACGTACGACCAGCTCCAGGACCGCATCGGGGCGCTGCTCTGGGGGAAGGACTGGACGACGGTCCGCATCCCGGAGGTCGTGGCCGAGGCGGGGGCGTGGGTCCAGGAGCGGCTGCCGTGGGCGGACCCCTTCATCAAGCCGTTCATGATCCCGATGGCCGACGACCACTACGCCCTCGACGTGAGCCGCGCCGAGGCCCTCCTCGGCTGGCGCCCCCGCCACCGCCTCCTCGACACGCTCCCGACCATCATCGAGCATCTCCGGCGCGACCCCGCCGGGTGGTACGAGCGGAACGGGCTCGAGCCGCCCGACGAGTTCCCCGAGCTCCCCCCGCCGGTCACGCCTGAAGCCGGCCATGCCTGAAGAAGCCCTCGGCGTCCCCCTCCCCGACGGCCCCGGCCTCTCGCCGCGCGCGGCCGAGGCCACCCGCCGCGAAGGCGGCGAGGCGGGCATCCCGCCCGGCTGGGACTACAACCCCGCGAAGTGGGGCCAGCGGCTTCCCATCGTCGGCCTCGCCCTCGTCGGCTTCGGCATCGCCACCTACCTCGCGCTCTACCAGCTCCGCGTGGTCCCGACGGTGTGGGAGCCGTTCTTCGGCGACGGCAGCCGGACCGTCCTCGACTCCGACCTCTCCCGCGACCTCTCCCGCATCGTCGGCGTCCCCGACGCCGCCCTCGGCGCCTTCGGCTACCTCTTCGACGCCGTCGCCGGCGTCGTCGGCGGGACGCGGCGGTGGAAGACGATGCCGTGGATGGTGATCCTGTTCGGGCTGGCCGTCGGCCCGCTCGGCGTCGTCTCCATCGCCCTCGTCGTCTCGCAGCCGCTCGTCGTCGGGGCGTGGTGCACGCTCTGCCTCGCCTCGGCCGTCGTCTCGCTCGCCATGATCGGGCCGGCGATGGACGAGATGCTCGCCAGCCTCCAGTACCTCCGCCGCGTCCGCGACGCCGGCCTCCCCTTCTGGAAGCACTTCTGGGGAACCGCTTGAATGCGGATTTCGGATTGCGGAGTGCCGAATGAGTGAAGCTCCCTTCCAATCCGAAATCCGCAATCCCAAATCCGAAATCGAATCATGTGGGCCCAGGTCGTCAACGCGCTCCTCGGCGTCTGGCTCATGGCGGCGCCGGCCGTGCTCGGCTACGGCGCCCCCGCCGCCGTGAACGACCGGATCGTCGGGCCCGTCGCGGCCTCGTTCGCCGTCATCGCGTGGTGGCAGGCCACGCGGCCGGCGCGGTGGGTGAACCTGCCGCTCGGCCTGTGGCTCATCGCCGCGCCGTTCGTCCTCGGCTACGGCGCCACGGCACCGCTGGTGAACAGCCTGGCCGTGGGCGCGGCGCTGGCGGCGCTCTCGCTCGTCAGGGGCACCGTGGACAAGCGGTTCGGCGGCGGCTGGCGCGCCGTGTGGGGCCGCCGCCCGATGCACGAGGCGGAGGCGCGGCGGCTGTCGTGACGTGTCGCGTGTTGCGTGTTTGGCTGAGAGGACGCGCCGCACCGTCGGGCTGACGAGGGACCTTTCTCTGGGGATGGAGGGGATGGGCCGTATGGAAGGGGAAGCGGGGAAGTGCGTCCTCCCTCCATCCTCTTCTCTACCGCCGCGCGGCGAGGCCGGCGACGACGCCCACGAGGGCGGCACCGGCGGCGAGGAGGCCCCTGTTCCGGTCGGCCCACTGCTGGACGCTGTAGGCGCGGGCGCGGTCGTCGAAGACGCCGTGGGCGCCGCGGTCCTCGTCCTGGTCGAGCGCCTGCCAGAGGTTGTGCTCGTCCACGCCCCGCTCGCGCGGCTCGTCGGTCTGCTGGCCCCCGTAGCCCGTCTTGCCGAGGTAGACGTCGAGGAGGCCCGGGATGAGCCGCTGGCCGACGATGGCCTTGACCGTCGGGCCGCCCACCCACACCTCGCGCCGGTCCGTGTGCGCGGCCCGGTAGATGGCGCGGGCGGCCACCTCGGGCTGGAAGATGGGCGGGACGGGCTGGCTCTTGTTCGGCAGCCGCGTCTTGACCCACCGGAACTGCGGGGTGTTGAGGGCCGGGAGGTGGACGGCCGTGATCGAGACGCGCGAGCCGTCGTGGACGAGCTCGCAGCGGATGGCGTCGGTGAAGCCGACGATGGCGTGCTTGGCGCCGCAGTAGGCGCTCTGGAGCGGGATGCTCCGGTAGGCCAGCGCGCTCCCCACCTGGACGATCTTCCCGCGGTCGCGCGGGAGCATCCGCCGCAGCGCCGCCATCGTCCCGTAGACGTAGCCGTGGTACGTGACGTCGGTGACGCGCCTGAACTCCTCGGCCGTCATCTCCTTGAACGGCGAGAAGACCGACTGCATCGCGTTGTTGACCCACACGTCGATGGGGCCGAGTTCGCGCTCGGCGCGCGCGGCGGCGGCCTCGACGGCCTCGGCGTCGGCGACGTCGCAGGGGAGGACGAGGGCGGTGCCGCCGAGGCGCTCGACGTCGCGGCGGGCGGCGTCGAGGCCGGCCTCCCCGCGCGCGATGAGGCCGACGCGGGCGCCGTGCCGCGCGAACTCGCGGGCCACCGCCCGCCCCACGCCCGCCGAGGCGCCCGTGACGACGACGACTTCCTGTTTCCCGTTGCTGCTGGACATGGCGGAGAGGGCTTCTGGAGGAGGGAGAGGGCACGCCGCCGCCGCGGCCCGCGCGCCGGGGGCGACGATGCGCCCGGCGCGGAGCGGGAGCACCCTCAGGGCGCACCCCACCGCACGGCGAGGTCGCGACCGCTCAGCCCTTGCCGCCCGTGTCCTCCGTACCGCCGGAGGCCCTGGTGGACTTCTTCGCGGCGCTCTTCTTCGCCGCCGACTTCTTGGCCGAGGCCTTCTTCGCAGCCGACTTCTTCGTCGCGGTCTTCTTCGCCGTGGTCTTCGCGGCCGGGGCCTGGGATGCACCACCATAGGAGCGCCGGCGCTCCTCGCGCAGCTGCCGCTCGGCCTCGTACCAGTCGTCCTCATGGCGGCCGTGCGTGCCGCCGCGCCGCTGGTAGAGCTCGTAGGCCCGGCGGGCCGTTTCTTCGCGATCCAGGTAGTCGCCGCCGGGGCTCGACGGGCCCGCCGTCTGCGGGACGTTGCTCGGCGTCGCGGTGCGGACCTTCGGGGAGGTGTCGTCCGCCGTGCGGAGGTCGGTACGGGGCTCGGCGGTATCGGACGTGGAACCGGGGTTACGCAGGTCGGCCATGAGTCAGATCGTGTGGTTGAGGGGCTCGGGGGAGGGGATCGGAACGCAGGCACGCGGCGTGGCGCGAAGCGCGCGTGGATGACGAGGCGCGACGGTGCCTGCGCCGTGTCGTTTGCACGGAGCGTGTGCAGAGGAGTTTCCGGGAGCACGACGGCGAACGCACGTTCCCCCGTGGGGAGGGGCGGCCCTAACTTCGCCGCGCTGCCCCGCGCGTAGCCGTCCCCCGCCATGCCCGCCCCCGAGTACGCCTTCGCCGCTCCCGTCCTCCGCCACGACGCCGGCCTCCGCTTCCACTACCTCCCCCTCCCCGACGACGTCGCCGACGCCCTCGAGGCCGACGGCGTCCGCGTCGTCGCCGCCACCCTCAACGGGCATGCGTTCCGCCGGGCCGTCCAGCGCCGCCGCGACGGCCCGCGCCACCTCGTCCTCGGGCAGACGATCCTCCGCGCGATCCGGGCCGGCTACGGCGACGCCGTCGAGGTCGTCCTCCGGCCGGACCCCGACCCCGGCCGCGTCGACCTCGGCGAGGAGCTCGAGGCCGTGCTGGCGCAGGACGAGGAGGCTGCCGCGCGTTTCTTCGGGATGACGCCCGGCCGCCAGCGCTCGCTCGCCTACTACGTCGCGAGCGCGAAGCGGACGGAGACGCGGATCAAGCGGGCGCTGGAGCTGGCCCACAAGCTGCGGACGCACACGCTCTACGGCGACCTCCACCCCGAGCGGTAGCACGGGGGAGACGGAGCGAGGCTCTCCCCCACCCCGCCGGTCGTGATAGCTTTGGCGGTCTGCCCATCCGCCCCCACGATCTCCGATGCGCACGCTCGTCCTCCCCCTGCGGCCCCTCCTCCTCGTCCTCGCCGGCCTGACGCTCCTCGGTCCCGCCCGCGCCCAGGCTCCCGCATGGACCGACGCGGATACGCAGGGTCTCCTCGACCAGACGCTCACCCTCACGCTCGCGCCCGACCTCTCGCACCTCTCCGAGGCGGAGCAGACGGTGGTGGCGAAGCTGCTCGAAGCCGGCGCCCTCTTCCAGCAGCTCTACGAGGACCAGCGACACCCCGACGCCGCGGCCGTGCGCGAAGGCCTCGCGCCGGGCAGCCCCGAGGCCACGCTCTACCGTCTCTTCCAGGGGCCCATCGCGACGACGCCCGAGAATGAGCGCCGCGCCTTCCTCGACGTGCGGCCCGAGACGCCCGGCAAGAACGTCTACCCCTACGGCCTCACGCGCGAGGAGCTCGACGCCTACCTCGACGCCCATCCCGACGAGCGCGACGACCTCCTCGCGCTGCGGACGGTCGTCCGCCGCGCGACGGCCGAGCAGCTGGACGCCGACCTCGCCACGCTCGACGCCCACCCCGGCCTCGCCCTCCTCCACCCCGGCCTCCGGGAGCGCCTCGACGCCCTCCGCCGCAGCCCTTCCGGCGAGGCCTTCTACGCCGTCCCCTACGCCGTCGCCTACGCCGACCGGCTCCTCCGCATCCGCGCCCTCCTGATGGAGGCCGCCGACGCCGTCGAGGCCGAGGACGGCGACCTCGCCGCCTACCTCCGCCTCCGCGCCACCGACCTCCTCACAGGCAACTACGAGGCGGGCGACGCCGCCTGGGTCAGCGGCCGGTTCGACGACCTCAACGCCCAGATCGGCTCCTACGAGACCTACGACGACGCGCTCTACGGCGTCAAGGCGTTCTACTCCCTCAGCCTCCTCGCCCGCGACGAGGAGCGCAGCGACCGCCTCGCCGAGGCCCTCACCGACATCCAGGCCCTCGAGAACAGCCTCCCCTACGACCGCCACAAGCGCGTCCGCAGCCAGATCCCCGTCGGCGTCTACAACGTCGTGGCCGACTTCGGGCAGGCCCGCGGCACCAACACCGCCACCATCCTCCCCAACGAGGCCGACCACGCGCGGAAGTACGGGCGGACCATCCTCCTCCGCTACAACATCATGACCGAGCCCGCCCTCTTCGAGGGGGCGCACGCCCGGTTCTGCGCCGCCGTCGCCGAGGCGCACTGCGACGACCTCACGATGGAGGGCAACTTCCAGCGGACGCTCTGGCACGAGGTCGGCCATTACCTCGGCGTGGACCAGACCGAGGACGGCCGCGACCTCGGCCCGGCGCTCTCCCCCTACGCCGACCTCTTCGAGGAGATGAAGGCGGACCTCGTCTCGCTCTTCGTGGCCGAGCAGCTCCACGCCGACGGCTACTACACCGACGAGGCGCTGCGCTCGGTCTACGCCGGCGGCGTCCTCCGCGTGCTCCAGGCCCACCCGCCCCGCCGCGACCAGCCCTACCAGACCATGCAGCTCATGCAGTGGAACTACTTCCTCGAAAACGGGCTGCTCGCGATGGACCCCGCCACGGGCCGCCTCGCCATCGACTACGGCCGCTACCACGACGTGGTCGCCGCACTCCTCGCCGAGGTACTCGCCGTCCAGTCGGCCGGCGACGTGGGCCGGGCGGAGGCGTTCGTGGACCGGTGGGCGACGTGGGACGACGCCGTGCACGGCCGCGTCGCCGAGGCCCTCCGCAACGTCCCCGCCCCGACGTACCGCCTCGTCCGCTACGGCGCACTAGGCGAGGAATAGAGCGGCGCTGAACCTATCCGAGGCCGCCGAACTGGCGCGCCGAGTGGAACACCGTCAGCACCTCCACGGACCCCTCGTCCACGACGTAGATGATCCGATACTGGCGATAGATCAGCTCGCGGATCGCCTCGTCCCCGATCTCGGGCACCACGCGGCCGGCGCGCGGGAAGTCCGCCAGCCGCTCCGTCGCCTCGAAGGCCCCCGCCACGAACAGCGGCGCGAAGTCGGGCGCGACCTCCTCGTAGTAGGCTTCGATGGCGTCGAGGTCGCGGAGCGCCTGCGGGCGCCAGACGACCTCAGCCACGGTTCCACGACCGCTCCTGCCTCGGCTTCCGGAACTCAGCCTCGGCCACCGACTGCGGGAGGCCCTGCCCCCGCTGGGCGAGGCCGAGGTTGACCTTGCGGAGGAGGATGAGCCGTTCGATCACGTCGTCGAGCGAGGCCTCCTCCGGGAGGGATTGGACGATCTTGACGATCTCGTCCTTCGACTGGATGGCGGGCATGGCAGGGCTTCTTCGTTTCCGCCAGAACGCAAGGACGATGCGCCGGTTCTCCGCCGAGGCCCTCCGCAGCGCCCCGCGCCTACGTACCGCCTCGTCCGCTACGGCGCCCTCGGGGAGGAGTGAAACGCCGGCAGGGCGGGTCAGGCCGCTACACGGTAGAGCTTCCCCGGCACCACCCCACGCAGCACCCGGTTCACCTCCGGCATCGCCGGCTCTACGTCCCGGCGGCGGTTGCTCCGCGCCGAGATGAGGATGACGGCGATGTCGAAGGCGGGGAGGTTCTGCTGGTACCCGATCCCCCGGTCCATCGTCAGCAGCACGTCGAACAGTGGGGCGGCGGCGGCGAGCAACTCGCCATTCCGCTTCCCGATCCAGCCCCGCTCCCGAACCGTCTCGACTTCGTGCTCCGAGTCAAATGCCCGCTTCAACCGCCAGTCGATCTGCTCGTCCAGCAGCACGCGCATCAGGCCGGCTCCTCGTGCGGCGTGGCGGCGAGGGCGTCACTGAGCGCGAAGTCGAGGAACGCCTCCGCCTGCTCGCGCCGCACCGTCGGGAAGCCGGCGAGGAACTCCTCGAGGGGGTCGCCGGCCTTGAGGTGCGCGATCAGGCTGTCCACGGGGACGCGGGTGCCGGTGAATACGGGAGTGCCGCCGAGGATGCCGGGGTCGGAGTGGTAGACGTCAGCGCGTTCCATGATCGCCTCGCGGGTTTGTAGTCGGGAACGCGCCAGCCGCTCGCCCGATCCCGGCGCGTCGTTCTACCTGAGCCACGGTTCCGAGACCGCTCGTGCCGCGGCATGCAGAACTCTACGGAGGCCCTCCGCAGCGTCCCCGCCCCGACGTACCGCCTCGTCCGCTACGCCGCGCTCGGGGAGGGCTGAGGCGACGGGCTACGCGCGGCCCCGCACCTTCGCGAGCCACCACCGCAGCCCGACGAAGAGGAACCGCCAGTCCCGGAAGAACTCCGGCGGCTTCCCCTCGAACGCGTGCCCCACGAACTGGAACGCCCACCCGACGACGAACAGTCCGACGGGGAGCGGCCACAGCGACGGTGCGAGGAAGAGGACCGCGAAGAGCGGGATCGATAGCGCGATGAGCGGGATCCCGACGGTGTGGCAGAAGCGGTTGACAGGGTGCTGGTGGCTCTGCGCGTACTGCGCGATCCACTCGTCCCAGGTCCTCCCGAAGAACATCGTCGTATCAGGCACGGCTCAGTGAGGCAACCCGCTCCGCAGGTCCTCGGGAAGGTACGTGCGGGCCAGGGTGAGGACCCCCCGCGGCCCCGCCTCGACCCACCGCCGCAGCCGGCGGTCGTCCCCGCGCGCCTCCTGGGCGAGCCAGAGTGCGACCGTCAGCGCCCCCCACTTCTGGTCGAACGGCCCGCTCGACAGGCCCTCCATCAGCCCGGCGGCCTCCGCCTCGGAGGCGTGCTCCAGAGCCGCGAGTCGCGCGACGAACACGGGCTGGAGCCGGGCGAGGACGTCGCGGGCGTGGGGCGTCAGCGCCCCGTCCGGCTCCACCCACCGCCCGGAGAGCGAGCGGTAGTTCCCGAGCCCTTCCACGAGGCAGTCCCACAGCGCGCGGTCGAGCGGGGACGCGAGGGCGAGCCCGCGGGCCTTCCGCCACGCTTTGTGCATGAGGTGGGTGAACTCGTGCGCGAAGAACCGGTCGATCCGGTCGCCGTTCTCGGCCGCGGTCGCCTCCCCGTACAGGGCGCCGAGCCGCTGGAGGTCGAAGCCCATCGTGGAGTCGGAGAAGGTGAAGGCGTCCTGGCCGCCCACGTTGCCGAGGACGACGTGGACGGTGTCGGGCGGGACGACGCCCTCGAAGGGCAGGCGCAGGGAGTCGGTCATGCGCGCCCACGCGGGGGCCCGGCGCTGGATCAGCGCGGCCCAGGCGGCTTCCTCCTCCGTCAGCGCGTGCTGGTCGCGCAGGACGAGTCCGAGCGCCTCGTCGCCGTGCCAGACGCGGAGCGCGTCCCGCCAGGCGGCCGTGGCGGTGCCGTCGCCCTCCACGCCGAGCGTGACCGTGACGGGGAGGCTCGCCGGTGCGGGCTGCGCGCCCGCCGCCCCGGCGAGGACGCCGAGGCAGAGCACGAGCCGCATCGGCACGCCCGACCGCATGGCTAGCTCAGGAGCGCGGTGAGGTTGAGGAGGTCGTAGTCGATCTCCTTCTTCCGGCTCCAGGCCAGCTTCAGCGGCGTCAGCTTGATGTCGCCGTTGACGACGCCGACCATCACGTTGGCGTGCCCCTCCAGGAGCGCCTCGACGGCGGCGTTGCCGAGGCGGCTGGCGAGGACGCGGTCGCGCGCCGTCGGCGGGCCGCCGCGCTGGACGTGGCCGAGGACGGTCACGCGGGTGTCGATGTGGGCGCAGCCGGGGTCGGCCCGCAGCGACTCGGCCAGCCGGTGCGCCCCGCCCACCTCGTCGCCCTCGGCCACGACGACGATGGACGACCGGCTCTGGCTCGACATCAGGCTCAGGATCTTCTCGCGGACCTTCGCCTCGTCCGTCATCATCTCGGGGATCAGCACGAGCTCGGCGCCGCCGCCGATCCCGCACGCGAGCGCGATGAACCCGGTGTCCCGCCCCATCACCTCGACGAGGAACAGCCGCTCGTGGGCGTCGGCCGTGTCGCGGATCTTGTCGATGGCGTCGAGGGCGGTGTTGAGGGCGGAGTCGTAGCCGATCGTCTCGTCGGTGCCGAAGAGGTCGTTGTCGATGGTGCCGGGGCAGCCGACGACGGGGACGCCGTGCTCGTCGTGGAGGCAGCTCATGCCCTGGAACGTCCCGTCGCCGCCGACGCCGACGAGGGCGTCGACGCCGGCCTCGCGCAGCCGCGCGGCCGCCCGCGCGCGCGCCTCGGGGTCCCGCTGGAACGGCTGGGAGCGCGCGCTCTTGAGGATGGTCCCCCCCTTCTGGAGGACGTTCGAGACGCTCTGCCGGTCCATCTCGACGAAGTCGCCGTCGATCATGCCGGCGAAGCCGCGGCGGACGCCGACGACCTCGAGCCCCTCGGAGATCGCGCGGCGGACGACGGCGCGGATGCACGCGTTCATGCCGGGCGCGTCGCCGCCGGAGGTGAAGACGCCGATGCGGTTGAGGGGGGTGGTCAAGGGAGGTGTGAAGTTGGAGGTTTGAGGTTTGAAGTGGGGAGGGCTGCGCGGTGCTGAACTCCGAACGCCAAACTCCAAATCCATCACTGCCCCGGCGGCACCGGGCGGGCGACGATGATGCCGATCTGCTGCGCGTTGTCCTCGACGTAGCCGGCGAGGTCGTCGGACACCTTCACCTCGCCCGTCAGCGAGGCGTGGATGAAGCCGGTGCCGCCCTCGGGCGTCCGGTAGACGAACCCCGTGTGCGTCACGTCGAGCCCCTCGATGCCGGTGGCCGTGGCGATGACGTCGCCCGGCTGGAGCCGGTCGTAGACCTCGGCGATGCGGTCCTCCGGGACGTAGTAGAGCTCGCGCTCGCGCAGGGCCGCCTCGACGCCGACGATGCACTGGTAGGTGGAGTCGGCGGCGAGGCGGGGGTAGGCGTCGCGGTGGGTGCTCATGAAGTCGAGCGTCTTCTCGAACGGCTCGCCGCCGACCTCCTGCGTCACGTCGCGGACGTTGCCGCGCCGGGCGTTGTCGTAGATCCAGTCGGTGAAGTAGTGGAGGCGGGAGCAGTACCCCTCGAGCTGCCCCTCGCGGTAACGGAAATCCTCGAGGTTGCCGGTGTAGGCGTCCCACGCGTAATCCTGCTGCGCGATGGCCTCGGCGAGGGCGAGGACGTTCTCGACGTAGAGCACGCAGTCGAACGCGGCGAGGTTGACGACGAGGGCCTCGTTCTCGGACACGTCGAGGAGGCCCTCCTCGTAGCGGGCGCCGAGGAGGGCGGCGGCGACAGTCTGGACGAGCTCGCCGTAGGGCCGCTCGTGCCAGCGCTCGGCGCGTGCCTGGTCCATGATCCGCGCGAAGGCGGCGAGCGTCTCGGCATCGGCGGTGGTGTCGGCGGCCGTGACGACGGGCGCGTCGGCGGGGACCTCGACCGGGGGGGCGTCGGAGCCACCGGCGCAGGCGAGGCAGAGCAGGGCGAGGAGCAGCATGGGGCGGAACATGACGGCGGGGGCGGGTTCGGCGGCCCCCTCTAACGCGCCGGGGGCGGAAAATAGCCCGCCGCGACCGGCCTCACCCGACCTTCACCGCCCCCGCGTCGGCCGCGTACCAGTCGGCCTCCAGGGCGAGGGCGTTCTGGAGGGCCGCCTCGTAGTCGGCACGCGGGATCTCGACGACGCCGAAGCGGGCGAGGTGCGGCGTCGAGAACTGGGTGTCGAGGAGGACGAACCCGCCCGCGCGGAGGCGTTCGACGAGGTGGACGAGGGCCACCTTCGAGGCGTCGCGGCGGCGGCTGAACATGCTCTCGCCGAAGAACGCGCCGCCGAGGGCGACGCCGTAGAGCCCACCCGCGAGCACGGCCCCCCCCTCCCCCTCGTCGTCCCAGCACTCGACGGAGTGCGCGAAGCCGCGCCGGTGGAGCCGCGTGAACGCCGCGGCGATCTCGCCGGAGATCCAGGTGGTCGTGCGGCCCGGCGCGGGGGCGGCGCAGGCGCGGACGACGGCCTCGAACGCCGCGTCCGTCGTCACGCGGTACCGCCCCTGCCGGACGACGCGGGCCAGGGAACGGGGGACGTGGAACGTCTCCAGCGGGAGGACGGCACGGGGGTCCGGGGCGTACCAGTAGATCCGGTCGCCGTCGCCGGGGTCCGCCATGGGGAAGAGGCCCTGGCGGTAGGCGTAGAGGACGAGGTCGGGCGTGAGCCGGTCCACGGGAGAGGAGCGCAGGCGAGCGAGCGCGCAAGCTATCACGCCGCCGCAGGCTCCCCCGCCGCTATCTTCTCCAGCCCCGCCTCCTCTGCCCATGCCCCTGCAAATTCGCCTCGGCGACCGCGCCTTCGACCTCGAACGGACCACGGAGGGCCTCCGCCTCGACGGCCGCCCGCTCGACGCCCGCTTCGAGCGCCTCGGCGGCACCGCCGACGCCGCCACCTACCTCCTCGTCCTCGACGGGCGCCCGCACGTCGTCACGCTGGAGCGCGAGGCGGGCGACGGGCCGGGCAGCACGCGCGTCCGCGCGACGGTGCAGAACCACGCCGTCGAGGCGCAGGTGCTCGACGAGACGGCGCAGCTCCTCGAGCGGTTCGGGTTCGAGGCCGGCGGCGGCGCGGTCCAGCGCGAGGTCCGCGCCCCCATGCCGGGCCTCGTGCTCCAGGTGCTCGTCGCCCCCGGCGACGCCGTCGCAGAGGGGCAGGGGCTCGTGGTGCTGGAGGCGATGAAGATGGAGAACGAGCTGCGCGCGCTCGCCGCCGGCACCGTCGCCGCCGTCCACGTCGCCCGGGGTGCCGCCGTCGGGAAGAACGCGCTACTCATCGAGATCGATTGATCGGATGAGCGGGTCATCGGATCATTGACGCCCTCCTCCCGATCATCCGGTGATCCGATGACCCGATCCCCCGATGGCCCCATCCTCGTGACCGGCGCGACGGGCTTCCTGGGGGCGGCGCTCGTGCGCCGGCTCGTCGCGGCCGGCGCGCCCGTGCGCATCCTCCGCCGCGCCTCGTCCACCCTCGACCTCCTCGGCGACGCCGCCGGCGCCGTCGAGCACGCCGAGGGCGACGTGACCGACTGGGACGCCGTCCGCGCCGCCGTCGAGGGCGTGCGGCAGGTGTACCACGCCGCCGCCTTCGTCGGCTTCGGCGGGCGGCGCGACCGCGAGGCGCTGCTGGCCGTCAACGTCGGCGGCACGGCGAACGTGGCCGACGCCGCGCGCGAGGCCAGCGCCGAGCGGCTCGTCCACGTCTCGTCCATCGCCGCCCTCGGCCGTACCCGCACCCCGCAGGGCGTCCTCGACGAGACCGCCGTGTGGCGGCCGTCGAAGGCGAACAGCCGCTACGCCGTCAGCAAGCACCTCGCCGAGATGGAGGTGCAGCGCGCCGTGGCTGAGGGGCTCGACGCCGTCATCGTCAGCCCGGCGCTCATCTTCGGCCCCGGTCGGCCCGGCGACAACACGATGCAGATCGCGGAGAAGCTGCGCGCCGGAAGGCTGCCGGCGGTGCCGGCCGGCGGGACGTGCGTGGTGGACGTGGAGGACGTGGCAGCGGGGATGGAGGCGGCGATGGCCCACGGCCGCACGGGCGAGCGCTACGTCCTCGGCGGCGAGAACCTCCTGTGGCGCGAGATCCTCGGCCAGCTCGCCGAGGCCCTCGGCGTCGGCCTCCCGCGCCTCACCCTCACACGGCGCCCGGCGCTCGCCCTCGCCGCCGCGAGCGAGGCCGTCGCGGCCCTGACGGGTCGCCGTCCCCTCATCACGTTCGAGACGGCCCGCACGTCGTCGGCCGTCTACCGCTACAGCAGCCGGAAGGCCGCCGAGGAACTGGGCTGGACGGCCCGCCCCTTCCGCGAAACGGCCGCGCGCATCGCCGCCGCGATCGAGAGGTCGGAAGACAGGGGTCAGAAGGCAGAGAGCAGAAGACCGGGGAGCTTCTCCGACCTCCGCCCTCGCTCCACTGACCACTGACCACGGACCTCAGTGTCCGGCGCCGAGCCAGCCCTCGAAGAGGCCCGGCAGCAGCATCACGCCCGCGCCCAGCACCATCATCACGAGCTGCCACACGCTCTTGGCGGCGGACTGGCTGTGGCGCCGGTTCAGCTCCGGGATGAGGTCGCTCCCGGCCACGTACAGGAACGCCCCGGCCGTCACCGGCAGCAGCCAGTCGGCGAACCCCTCCACGCGGGTGCCGACGACGAGCGCGAGGACGGCGCCGAGGACGGCCGTCAGCCCCGAGAGGAAGTTGTACAGGAGCGCCCGGCGCGGGCTGTAGCCGCCGTAGACGAGCACGCCGAAGTCGCCGATCTCCTGGGGGATCTCGTGGAGCATCACGGCCAGCGTCGTCACCACCCCCGCCGGGACCGACACGAGGTAGGCCGCCGCCACGATCATCCCGTCGATGAGGTTGTGCGCCGCGTCGCCGACGAGGTTCATGGCGGCGAAGGGCTCGGGGTGCCCGTGATGGGGACGGCCGTGGTGGGCGTGGCCCGTCGCCCCGACCAGCGCCTCGGGGTCGCCGTGCTGGTGCCGCCAGTGGAGGAACTTCTCCAGCACGAAGAAGCCGAGCACGCCCGCGAGCACGAGGCCGCCCGTGAGCGGGCCGTCCCCCAGCCGGTCGTAGGCGCGCGGGATGAGGTGGAGGAGCGCCCCCGCCAGCATCGCGCCGACGGCGAAGGAGACGAGGAGGAAGATGACCCGCTCCAGCCGCGCCTGCCCCAACGAGAGCGTGAACACGCCGACGAGCGAGACGAGGCTCACGAGGAGGACGCTTCCGACGGCGTAGGCGGCGATGGGCACGGGGCAGAGGGGGAAGGGAAGGCGCAGCGAGGGGCCCCATAGAAGGAGACCGCAGACGGCGGACCGCAGACCGCCGCAGATCGTTCGAAACCGGCGGTCTGCCGCCCGCGGTCCGCAGTCGAACGCGGCCCGGCATCACGACGCGTGTGGGGAGGATACGCGCGGCGGTTCCCGCGCGCTCAGGCGCGCCCCTTCCGCTCGTGCGCGCGCACCTTCTCCTCGTCGAGGTGGATGGCCGGCTTGCGGCGGCCCTCGGTGGGGCCCGCCTCCGGGTCGGTGCCGACCTCGGAGGGGCGGTCGGGGTCGTCGGTGCCGCTGAGGTCCTCGACGTAGTCGGGCTTCTCCTCGCGGAGGTGGAGGGGGTCCTTCTTCGTCGAAAGGTCGGCCATGGGAGGAGGGGTCGGGTGGAGGGGGCCGGTGGTACGACCGCCCGGCGGGGCGGTTCAGCGCGGCGCCATCACCCCCGGCGGGAGGACCGGGTAGTCCGCCTCGACGTAGCCCTCGGCCATCTCCTGGAGGCGCCGCCGGAGGAGCCGCTTCCGCAGCGGCGAGAGCCGGTCCACGAAGAGGACGCCGTCGAGGTGGTCGAGCTCGTGCTGGAACACCCGCGCGAGGACGTCCTCGGCGTCGAGCTCGCGGGGCTGGAAGCGGCGGTCGAGGAACCGGATGCGGAGGCGGTCCGGGCGAGTGACGTACTCGGAGAGGCCGGGGATGGAGAGGCAGCCCTCCTCGAACTCGCAGGCCGTCTCGTCGTCGGCCTCGACGATCTCGGGGTTGATGAAGGCGACGGGCTCCTCGGCCCACCACGGCAGCGCGCCGCCGTGCGCCTCGCGGATGTCGTCCCGGGCGCTGGCGAAGTCGGCCACGAAGAGGCGCTCGGGGCGGCCCACCTGCGGCGCAGCCAGCCCGATGCCCTCGGCGTTGTGCATCGTCTCGATCATGTCGTCGATGAGCCGCTGCAGCTCGGGGCTGTCGGCCTCGACGGGCACCGTCCGCTCGCGGAGGACGGGCTGGCCGAAGGTGTAGATGGGGAGGATCATGGGGAACGTCGAACGGCGAGCGGCGAACGGCGAAGGGTGCGCGCGGCCCCTTCGTCATTCGCCGTTCGGCATCCGTCCTTCATCGAGGTAGTCCTGGAGGATGAGGGCGGCGGCGGCGGCGTCGAGGCGGCCGGTCTGGCGGGCCCGGCGGCGCGCCCCCTTGCGGACGCCGGACTCGACGAGCGCCTCGGCGGCGCGGCGCGAGGTGAACCGCTCGTCCTGCGTGACGACGGCGACGCCGGGGAGCACGTTCCGCAGCCGCCCGAGGAACGGCGCGACCCGCCGCGTGGCCTTCCCCTCCTCGCCCGCCTCCGTGAGCGGCCACCCGACGACGACGGCCTCGAGCCCCTCGCGCGCGTGGAGCGCCACGAGCTGCGCCACGGCCTCGTCCGGCGGGAACGTGCCGAGGGGGCGGGCGAAGAGGCGGAGGGGGTCCGTCACGGCGAGGCCGACGCGGCGGGTGCCGTAGTCGACGGCGGCGATGCGGGGCTGGGGATCGGGCACGGGGCGGGCAACGGAAGAGGCCGGGCCCCAGTGGAGCCCGGCCTCGGAAGCTACACCCTGAACGGGCTGCGGCGTCGGGCCGCGCGGCGTCAGGCCGCGTTGCGGTGGCGGGCCAGCACCCGCTTCAGCTCCGCCGGCGAGAGCTTGGCGTCGGCGCTGCCCTCGGGGACGTCGTAGCCGAGGTGGGCGAGGGGCTTCTGGAGCTCCTCGCGCATCAGCTTGCTCGGCTTGAAGTGGGTCTTGCGGCGAGCAGGGATGAAGACGGTCTCGTTCGTCTTCGGGTTGCGCGCCTTCGGCTTCGCCTTCGTCTTCTTGACCTCGAACACGCCGAAGTTGCGGAGCTCGATGCGGACCTCGGGGTCGGCCTCGATCATCAGCTCCCGCAGCGCCTCGATCACCGCGTCCACCCACGGCTCGCTCTTGTAGATCGGCTCGCCCTGGATCTCGGCGACGCGTCGCGCCACGTCCTTCTTCGTCAGCGTGGAGACACGCTCGGTAGTCATCGCTGGTCCGGTTTGGTGGGAGTGTGGTGGGATGCTGCACAGTGTGCAACTTTTGCATCGTCGCCAACGCCGGGCCGGCCGCCCGCACGGCCGAGACCGCAGACGTCCTTCTCCCAGCGCAGCGGAAGCCCGTTAGCAGGAGCCCTTCCGACGCGCGCTGCCCCTGACCCCATGACTCTCACAGTTGTGAGGCCCGTTGGCAGCGACAGCCTTACCTAAGGTACCCCCTAAGGTTCCGATAAACACCCGCGTTCAGGGGCCTCGGGCGGGAGTGCGGTTTTTTTACCCCACCTCCTCACACCATCTTCGCAAGGGCTCCACGCACCCCCCCGCGCCCGGCGACCTGGCCGCGCGCTCACTCCTCGAACCGGTAGACCCCGTAGATCCCCTCGAGCCGGGCGATCCGCTGCATGATCCGGCGGAGTTGCTTTAGGTCGCTCACGAACAGCACGATGGTCCCCTCGAACAACCCGTCCTCGCTCTCGACCGTGATCGAGCGGATGTTCGTCTTGAGGTTCTTCGAGATCACCGTCGTGACGTCGCTGACGATGCCGACGCGGTCCTCGCCGACGATGCGGAGGGCGGCGACGAACTGGACGTCCTTCTGGCGGCTCCACTCGACGGGGATCACGCGCTCGGCGTGGTCGAGGAGGAGGTGGGGGGCGTTCCGGCAGTTGACGCGGTGGATCTTCACGGCGCCCGTCTTCGAGACGTAGCCGAACACGTCGTCGCCGGGGATGGGGTTGCAGCACGAGGCGTACTGCACGGCCATGTCGGTGTGGCGCTCGCCGTCGATGACGAGGGCGGTGCGGCCCTGCTCGCGGGCGTCGGCGGTGAACTGCTCGACCTCGAGGCGGGCGGGCCCTTCGCTCGCGTCGGCGTCGGGCTCGTCGGCCGGCTCCATCCCGCGGCGGAGGAAGTCGACGAACTCGTCGGCGTCGTAGAGCCCGGTGCCGATCTCGTAGAAGAGCTGCTGGGAGGTGGGGAACTTCAGCTTGGACGCGGCGCGGTTGACGGCCTGCTCGTCCACCTCCAGCTTGGCCCGCTTCAGCTTCCGTTCGAGCTGCTCGCGCCCGGCATCGACGGCCTTCCGCCGCTTCTCGTTGATCCAGTGGCGGATCCGGCTGCGCGCCTTCTGCGTGACGGCGAACTTCATCCAGTCCGGGTTCGGCGTCTGCTTCTTCGAGGTGAGGATCTCGACCTGGTCGCCGGACTCGAGCTGGTACGAGAGCGGGACCATCCGCCCGTTCACCTTCGCCCCGATGCAGTGGAAGCCGACCTCGGTGTGGATCTGGAAGGCGAAGTCGACGGCGGTGGCGCCGCGGGGGAGCGTGAGGACGTCGCCCTTCGGCGTGAACGCGTAGATCTCCTCGTCGTAGAGCGAGAGCTGGAAGTCGCGGACGAACTCGCCGGCGTCGTCGGCGCGGGGGTTCTCGAGCAGCTCGCGCACCCACGCGTACATCGCGTCGAGGCGGCTGTCGCGGGAGGGCGGGCCGGCCGGGGGGGCCGCGGCGCCGTCGCCGCCCGCCGCGCCGGCCCCGTTGCCGGCGGCGGCCCCGTTGCCGGCGGCGGCCCCGTTGCCGGGCGTCACGCTCTCTTTGTACTTCCAGTGCGCCGCCACCCCGCGCTCGGCGACCTCGTGCATCTCGGCCGTGCGGATCTGGATCTCGACCGGCTTCCCCTCCGGCCCGATGACCGTCGTGTGGAGGCTCTGGTAGCCGTTCGACTTCGGGACCGAGATGAAGTCGCGGAAGCGCTCGGGGATGGGGGGGTAGAGGTCGGTGAGGATGGAGTAGACGCGCCAGCAGTCCTCGCGGCCCTGTCGCCCCGTCGAGTGCAGGATGACGCGGATGGCGAAGAGGTCGTAGATCTCGTCGAGCCCCTTCTGCTGCCGCCGCATCTTCCGGTAGATGGAGTAGATGCTCTTGGGGCGCCCGTAGATCTCGAACGCGAACCCCGCCCGCTCGAGCTCGGCGCGGACGGGCTCGATGAACCGCTCGACGTAGCGCTCGCGCTGGCGGCGCTTGGTGGCCAGCCCGTCGGCGATGGCGCGGTAGGCCTCGGGCTCGAGGAACTTCAGCGAGAGGTCCTCGAGCTCCGTCTTCACCTCGTGGAGGCCGAACCGGTGGGCGAGCGGGGCGAAGAGGTCGAGCGTCTCGGCCGCCTTCTTCAGCCGCTTCTCGGGAGGGAGCGCCTCCAGCGTGCGCATGTTGTGGAGGCGGTCGGCGAACTTGACGAGGATGACGCGGATGTCGGAGGCCATGCTGAGCATGAGCTTCCGCACGTTCTCGGCCCGCCCGAGGGCGCGGCTGGCGAAGACGTGGTCGATCTTCGTCACGCCGTCGGTGATGCGGGCGACGTCGCTGCCGAACTCGGCCTCGATGAGCTCGAGCGAGACGTCGGTGTCCTCGACGGTGTCGTGGAGGAGGGCGGCCACCACGGTGTCGTCGTCGAACCGGATCTCGCGGGCGGCGATGATGGCGACCTCGAGGGGGTGGGCGATGTAGCGCTCGCCGGAGGCGCGGCGGTCGTCGCGGTGGGCCCAGTAGGCGACCTGGAAGGCGCGGCGGACGCGGGCCTCCGCGCGGGCGTCGAAGCCCGGCAGGTTCCGCCGGCACAGCTCGACGAGCAGGCGGAGCCGCCGCTCGTGCTCCGGCTCGACGCGGAGGTCCCGGAGCTGGCTGTTGAGGTTGGCGGAGGCCTGGATCATCGGGGGGTGGCGGTCAGGGAAACCCTCACCGGGCTAACGGCGCGGCGCGGGCGGTAGTTCGGCGCGGGCCACGAAGAATGTACGAGGGGCCGCAAGCACGAGAGGCCCCGACCTCTCCGACAGCCTCCGGGTCTCTCCCGCGCGTCGGGACGACCCCGCGGCGGACGCCGCGACGGGCTTCAGTTTCCGAGCACCGTGACCCGCCGCGCCGCCGTCACCGTGCCCGCCGCAACGCGGACGACGTACGCCCCCGCCGGGAGGTGCCCCGCGTCGAGCGTCACCTCGTG
>DATGQT010000102.1:0-4843 GCA_035304085.1 Rubricoccaceae bacterium | reverse complement strand
CCGCGTACCGCGTGGCGACGGCGGTGTCGTGGTCGGGGTCGAGGACGACGAGGATGCGCTTCGTCATGGCGTGAGGTGCGGGGAGAGAAGCTCCTCCAAGGTAGGTGCGCGCTCCGGCCCCCTGCAACGCGGTATGCGCCGATGTACCAATTGGTACACGCCGGGTGATCAATCGGGCCGATACACGGTGGCATACCACCGCCCGCTCTCGGGCTGCTCCCCAAACAATACCCTCTCTTAAAAAATTTAGGTGTCGTGTTTTGTTGTAGGGGCGGTGGAGAAGTGGACAAGGGCCGCGTGGCAGCGCCGCGTGGACGAGGGTGCAAAACCTCGCCGGTTGTCCCCGACGCCGTCCACAGTCAACGGCGCGGCGGAAGTCACGAGAGGCCGCACAGGCCGTGATCCGGCGAGGTTGTCCACAACTTCACGCGTTTCCACACTAGGGGAACCCCCCTAGGGGCGATCCCTATGCACACCGGCACGGCTGTGGACGAAGCTCCCATATCGCGTGGGAAGAAGGGCCTTGACTTTCCGATCCTCGTGACAGGTGCCGGGCGGCCAGTCGTTACCCGCACCCCCTGCTCCGCTATCCACACCCCTTTCCACAGCGTGGACAACCGCGCGTGTGGAAAGGGCCGTTCCGCAGCGCTAGGGCCTTTCCCTACGGCCGTCCGAGCCGCGCGAACATCTTCTGCTTGTAGTTCTCGACCCCGGGCTGGTCGAACGGGTTGACGCCGAGGAGGTAGCCGCTCACGGCGACGGCGTGCTCGAAGAAGTAGATCGCCTCCCCCAGCGTCTGCGCGTCGAGGCGCCCGAGGGTGAGGGTCCAGTTCGGCACGCCGCCCTCGGCGTGGGCCTCGGCCGTGGCCGCGTGGGCGACGGCGTTGACCTCGGCGTAGGACCTCCCGGCGAGGTAGTTCAGCCGGTCGGGGTCGCCCTCCTCCTCCCGCACCGCGGGGCCCGTCGCGCCCTCGGCCTGGAGGAACAGCTCGGCGATCACGCGCTGGCCCTGCTGGACGTACTGCCCCAGCGAGTGGAGGTCGGACGTGTACTGGGCGACGGCGGGGAACAGCCCCTTGCCGTCCTTCCCCTCGCTCTCGCCGAAGAGCTGCTGCCACCACCCGCCGAAGGCCGCCAGCTGCGGCTCCATCACCGCCATCAGCTCGACCTTGTAGCCCTGCTCGTGGAGGAGGAACCGGTCGGCGGCGTAGTCGAGCGCGGGGTGCTCGGCGTCGGGGTCGGAGAGGGTGCGGGCGAGGGCGACGGCGCCGTAGAACAGCGCGCGCGCGTCGAGGCCGGCGGCGGCGACGGGGAGGAGGCCGACGGGCGTGAGCACCGAGAACCGCCCGCCGACGCCGTCGGGGATGACGTACTTCCGGTACCCCTTCGCCTCGCGGAGCGGGTTGAGGAGCCCGCCCTCGGGCCCCGTCGTCACGATGATCCGGCGGCCGGCGTCGTCGAAGCGCTCCTCCACGAAGCGGCGGACGAGCCGGAAGGCGAGGCTCGGCTCCAGCGTGCTCCCGCTCTTCGAGATCACGTTGACGTAGACGCTCTTGCCGTCGAGGTAGCGGAGGAGCTCGGCGTGGTAGCGCGGCGAGAGGTGGTGCCCGGCGAAGAGGACCTCCGGCCCGTCCCCCCTCAGCAGCGCCGGCGTGAGCGCCCGGATGACCGCCTCGGCCCCGAGGTACGACCCGCCGATGCCGACGCAGAGGAAGACGTCGGCGCGCTCGCGGATCTCGGCGGCGGTGGCCTCGATGTCCCCGAGGAGGGCGTCGTTGGGGTCGAGGAGGAGGTCGCGCCAGCCGGTCTCGGAGGCGCCGGCGCCGGTCTTGTCGAGGAGGGCGCGGTGGGCGGCGCGGACGCGGGGGGCGAGGTCGGCGCGGGACTGGTCGGAGACGAAGGGGGCGACGTGCCGGCGGTCGAGGCGGAGCATGGGCGAGGGGGTGGTCGAAAGGCGCTCGTCCAACGCGCCGCCCCGCTCGGGGTGCCGCCTCAGCCCTTGACGTACGAGCGCTTCTCGGACACCTTCCCGTCGCGGACGCGGAAGACGTCCACGCCGCGGACGCGGCCGGGCTGCCCGTCGCGCACCCAGCGGTAGGTCCAGCGGACGACGGCGCGGTCGCCGCAGCCGAACACCTCCTCGGCCTCGAAGTGGGCCTGGGGCGAGCGCGCGAAGAACGCCTCCCAGTAGGCCCGCACGGCCGCCTGCCCCTCGACCCGCTCGCCGTCCGGCGGTGGGCGCGTGCTGTCGAAGAGGCAGTCGTCCGTCATCAGCGCCATGACGGCGTCGACGTCGTGCGCGTTGAACGCCTCGTTGAAGCGGGCGACGGCGTCGAGGGTGGCTTCGGTC
Organism: Rubricoccaceae bacterium; assembly: GCA_035304085.1. Classification (GTDB taxonomy): domain Bacteria; phylum Bacteroidota; class Rhodothermia; order Rhodothermales; family Rubricoccaceae; genus DATGQT01. Next base: position 2,493 of record DATGQT010000102.1, on the reverse strand, counting down.
GTCGCGTCGGCCATGGGCCACGGGGGCTGAGCGCAGGGGCCGTCAACCTATGAACGGACGGGCCGGGTTCAAACGGCGCCGTAGACGAAGGCGCCGGGGAAGTCGGGCGGCGCCTCCTTGCGCTTGCCGCTCCACGCCTCGATGGCGACGCGGTAGACGGCCGTCCGCTTCAGCTCGTCGTCGGTGACGGCGCGGTAGTCGTGGCCGCGCCGGAGGTGGGGGGCGTACTTCTCCAGCAGGCGGTGGAGGGCGTCGCGGGCCTCTTCGGCATCCTTCACGACCTCCCCCTTACCGAACACCACGACGCCCTCGTACTCGACGCTGAACTCGAGCGCAGTGTCGGCGGGCAGGAGGCGGCCCATCGCGAAGGCGGAGAAGCAGACGGGTGCGCCCCCCTCCCCCGCCGCCTCGACGTTGGCCGCCGTGCGCCCCACGCGTGCCGTGTGGAGGTAGAGCGCGTGGCGGGCCTCGTCGTAGACGAACAGGTTGCTGTTGAGGAACGGCCGCCCGTCGTGGACGGTGGCGAGGGCGCCGTAGGGGGCGGCGTGGAGGAAGGCGCGGATCCACACCTCATCCGTCACCGCGCGGTCGCGGCGGCGGACGGTGGCGGGGTCGAGCGCGGCGTAGTCGCGGGGCATCGCGTTCCTGTGCGGGGACGCGAAAGCTACCCGTGCCGCGCTGCTCAGTCGAGGGGGAGGTGGGGGTTCCAGGCGACCTCCCACAGGTGCCCGTCGGGGTCGGCGAAGTAGCCCGAGTAGCCGCCCCAGAACGCCTCCTGCGCCGGTTTGACGAGGCGGGCGCCCGCGCGGAGGGCCTCGTCCATCACCGCGTCCACCTCCTCCCGCGTGGCGACGTTGTGGGCGAGCGAGATTCCTCGGAAGCCCGAGCCCTCGGCCGAGACGCCGGCGTCCTCGGCCAGCGCCGCGCGCCCGTAGAGCCCGAGGCGGACGTCGTTCAGGCGGAAGAAGACGACGTCGTCCATCAGCGTCTCCACCGGCAACCCGAGGCCGTCGCGGTAGAAGGCGAGCGCGCGGGCGAAGTCCTCTACGCCGAGGGTGACGAGGGTGAGGCGGGGCTGCATGGGCGGCGGAGGTGGTAGCGTGACGGGGCGCTCAGTCGAGCGGGGCGATCTTCTGCAGCGGCTGCAGGCTCCTCGCCTTCGACCACCGGTCGAGAAGCTCGTCGCGGTGGAGCGCCGTCCATTCGGCGACGAGGCCCATCGCGCGGGGCGGCAGCTGCCCGGTGATCACGGCCGAGGTACGGATGTCTATGAGGGCTTCGGCACCGCTGTACTCCGCATGGAAGTGCGGGGGCGCGTGATCGTCGAAGTACATCTTGATCACGATCCCGTAGAAGCGGGCCAGCTCAGGCATGGGTGTCCGCTGCGATTCCCTCGCGTACGTCGGGAGGGAGGTGCCCCGTCAGCTTCTGGTAGAGCGCGTCGGGGCACAGGTCCACTTCCTCCTCTGCGCCCCATGCCACGGAGCCGGATGGGGTGACGCGGACGGCCTCGAACACGCCGGGCTCGTCCCACAGTGCGAAGACTCCCCGCCCGGCGAGGTAGCTCAGATCCACCACCCCCTCGGTGCCGTCGGTATAAGTGAGGCGGAGGCGGAAGTGGCTGAGGGGCTCAGCGGCGGTGATTCGGGCCATGTCGTTGCAGGTGTGAACGGGGCGTTCTACGGCGGTGCGAGTGGCGATGTGCCCTCACTCGCGTGGGCGCCAGCGGCCCTCGCGGTAGACGGCGCGGATGTCCTCCAGCACCTCCCGGTCGATCATCAGCGTCTCGCCCGCCGCGAGGTCCACGTTCTGCACCTCGTCGATGCGGAGGTCGTAGTTCTCCCAGCCCATGAAGTCGACCAGGATCCGCTGGAACTCCGCGTCCACCTCGCCGTCGGCGGGGCCGTCGTAGAAGCCGCGTTCGATCCAGATCTCCTGGAGCTCCCGCGCGATCTCGGGCGTGACCGGCGTCATGTTCTCCGGGCGGGAGTCGGTGAAGTAGAGGTCGTTGAGGCGGTAGAGCCGCTCGAGCTCGGCCAGCGGCGTGGGGTGGTCGTAGACCGAGATGTCCACGATGACGTCGGAGCCGTCGTAGCCGGCGCCGGCGCGGTGGACGACGAGGGCGGCGCTCTGCTCGCCGCGGCGGTCGCCCCCGGCCGCGCCGCCGGCCACGAGCGCCGCCAGCAGCCGCGCGGCCAGCGGCCCCTCCGCCGCCTCGAACGTGCGCGCCATCGCCTGGACGGTCGCCTCGGAGACGAGGATGTTGCCCTGCGCCGCGTAGCCGGCGCCGGCCACGACCACGCCCGGCCCCGCCGCGCGCGGCCCACCGCCGGCCTGGCCGACGAGGCCGCCGCGCCACTCGAACGCCTCCTCGCCCGTCCACGTCGCCGCGTTGCCGCGGGCGTCCACCATGCCGACCTGGCGGAGCTCGGGGTTGGGGTCCTCGCGGACGAGGATGCGGAGGGCCTCCTCGGCGGTGGCCCCGTTCCGCAT